>DATGJV010000568.1:0-8269 GCA_035295005.1 Ktedonobacteraceae bacterium
TGTACCCGCCTCTCCAGTCCGTTTAGACCGAAAATATATACCAGCAGTATAAAGAAAAGCAGGCGTCTTGGCAAGGGGGTTGTATTGACACTGAGATGATACAAGTTCCCCACCATCTGCTATAATGCACACGGGTGCATGCATAAATACACCGTTTCCACTATACTATGACACACTTATCAGCTACTTTTGCTACGGTATAATAAAAGCAACTGGCAAGGGTTCAGGGTGCCTTGAACCGTTATCATCAATGGGACCGTTATGATAAACGGCTCGTCATCGTCATACAATATATATAGAGTTAGAAATCTACGCTAGAGGATACCAATCATATGCTGCGAAAACTGAGCGCCGTTGAGATTGCGGAGGGGGCGCTACTGGCGGATATCGCTATTGTTTTTCAATTGATCGCTACGTACCTGCCGGTGGGCGGCGGGATTTTTCAGATGCTTGTCCCGACTGTTTTTACTGTGCTGGTACTGCGGCGTGGCTTCTACGCGGGCATGATGGGAGTGTGTGTGGCGATTTTTGTGACCTGTATGTTGACCGGGTTGGGGGCTGGAACGGTCATGTTGTTGGAGTGCGGTGCCGGAGTGTTCCTGGGTATCACGATGAAATATCATATGCGCCACTTGCTGCTTATCTTACTGGGCGTAACCAGTTCTGCCATCCTTGTATATGCCGGCACGTGGTTCTTTGCTTTTTTACTGGGAACAAGCCCCCAGCACTTTGTAACCCAGTTTCAAAAAATATATGATACCGCTATTCACTTCGTGAACTTCGCGGCCCCACAGATTGGTTTGAATGGTCTATGGCGATATACTCTGTACCCGATTGTGGCACAGGGTGCCAGCTTTGTTTTCAGCCACTGGTGGTGGATGCTTTATGTCCTCTACTGGGTCGTATTATGGCCGATCGTTATTTTCGTTTACTACATAACCAATGTGCTGGTGCGGCTGCTTGGCTACAAGGTGCGTCCATTCCCCGGCGGGAGAGTTGAGCGATTTCTGCATTCGCTCGTGCGCTTCATTATAGAGCCTATCGTAAGACGCCGGAAGAGTAAGCATAAGCCAACATACAGCAATATCCCAGAAAACAGCAAACGTGGCCTCAATGAGAGGAGCAAGGTGGAAGTTTGAACAATATGGACAATACAAACGATTTAATGACGCCTCCTCTGATTGATGTACAGGGCATCACCTATGTCTACCCGGCGCAGAAGACACGCAAAAGCGAGGCTCAGCCCGTTCCGGCACTGCAAGATGTGAGCTTGCAGGTACGTGAGGGAGAGTATGTTGCCCTGCTGGGCCATAACGGCAGCGGCAAATCAACGCTGGCACGCCATTGCAATGCTCTACTCGTACCCACGAGTGGGCGCGTACTGGTTACGGGACGAGATAGCAGCAACCCAAAGGAACAACGGGCTATTCGTGATACGGTGGGCATGATTTTCCAGAATCCCGATAACCAGTTGATTGCTACGGTGGTTGAGGATGATGTAGCATGGGCGCTGGCGGTACGCGGTTATTCACGGACTATGATCGCGGGACGTGTAGATGAGGCGCTGGCTGCCGTGGATATTTCCGCTCTTCGTGAGTTGCCACCACAACGCCTGTCGGGTGGGCAGCGCCAACGGGTGGCTATCGCGGGCGTATTGGCGCTACGGCCACAATGTATTATTGCTGACGAGGCGACGGCACAGCTTGACCCGCTTTCACGCGCTGATATCACGGCGCTGTTGCACGACCTGAACCGGCGCTATGGGCTGACCATTATCCAGGTGACACATTTCCTGGAAGAGGCAGCACTGGCCGGGCGCGTCATAGTGATGGAGCAGGGACGCATCGTCATGGAAGGGCCACCTGCAGAGGTCTTCACCGATATAGAGCGACTGCGGCGGCTCAAACTCGCCATTCCCGAACCGATAGAGCTGGCACAGAGGTTACGTAATGCGGGATTGCCTGTCTCGCATGAGGCATTAACGGTAGAGGCAATCGCACGGGAGATAGTACATTGAGTGATACGATTATTCAGACGCACGATCTCTGTTATACCTATTCGGCAGGGCAAGATATGGCATTGCAAAAACAGGCGCTCGTGAATGTCAAATTGACAATAGAGCGGGGCAGTTGCGCGGCAATTATTGGTGTGACGGGTTCGGGCAAATCCACGCTGGTGCAGCATTTGAATGGTCTGCTGCAACCAACCTCTGGGACGGTGATAGTGGATGGTGTGGATGTGGGCGCGAAAGGTGCTGACCTGTTCCGACTACGGCAACGTGTAGGAATGCTGTTCCAGTTTCCAGAGGCGCAACTGTTTGAGCGGACTGTTTATGCTGATGTGGCGTTTGGGCCAAAGCGCATGCAACTGGGCAAGCACGAGATACGCGCCCGTGTGCTTGGAGCTTTAGATGCGGTGGGTTTGCCGCCGAAGGAGTTCGCGCAGCGTTCGCCATTTGAATTGAGCGGTGGACAGATGCGGCGGGTGGCACTGGCGGGTGTGCTGGCAATGACACCCATCATTCTGGTGCTGGATGAGCCAACAACGGGACTGGATGCCGGGGGGCGAGCGGAGTTTTATTACTACTTGCAACGCATCCAGCAAGAGCAAGGTGTGACCATTGTGCTGGTTTCGCACGATATGACCGAGGTGGCGGCGCTGGCGGATACCATTTTTGTTATGCATAATGGACATCTTGTGATGCAAGGAAGGCCGCGTGCCATTTTTTCACAGGGGGAGCTGCTGCGTAAATACGGGTTAGCGGAGCCGCCACTAAGTACCCTGCTGACACAGTTACGACAACAGGGTGTGGCAATTCCAGAGGATACATTCACGATTGACGAGGCGTTTACAGTATTGACCAGCCATCAGAGAAGAACAAATTAGAAAGATAGAAAAAGCGTGCTGAAAAATATCTCCCATATGTCAGTGAATACCGTTTCATCGCTGGGTATCTACTATCCGGGGAACAGCATTCTGCATCGTATGCAGGCGAGAACAAAGCTACTGGTGATGGTATGTATCCTCGTTGCCTATTATATTGCTGACCGGCGCGTGTGGCACTTCACACCGTATATTGTGATGGGGCTATTGACGGTCGGTGCAGTCTGGATTTCCGGTGTCAGCTTCCGCCATATGTGGCAGCGCATGTGGCTGCTGATTCTGCTTGCCGTGATAGGCGCGGTACCAACGGCTTTCATCCCCGATAATCCTGCCGACCATCCCGTCCTGACGATGGGGCCATTGCCCGTCACATATGGGCTATTACGCAATACATTACTTATTTATGGCGCGGCGTTCTTCGTCTATTTCGTGGTTTTCTTGCTGCCACTAGAGAGGATACGGCGAATGCGACAACGACGGTGGTTCAGGATGTTGCGCTTTTTTCTCGTCCTGCTGGCGATAGTGGACCTCGCGGTACTTTTCCTGATACGCCGGATGCCTGATAGCGGAATATTTCCAGTTGGCCCTATTATCGCGACACAACAGAGCATCTGGTATTTAATGGACTTTTTCGTTATTTTTCTCGTCCTCTATGCGCTGGCATTGTTGCTCACGATGACCACTACTCCCGTGGCGCTGATCGAGGGATTGACCATGTTACTCTCGCCATTGCGTCGCCTGAAGTTGCCTGTGGACGATTTCGCACTGATGACGCTCATCGCGCTGCGCTTCATTCCAACGCTGATTGAGGAAGGGGAGCAACTGATCAAGGCGCAAACGGCACGCGGAGCCAGCCTCTCGCGTGGAAGCTTGCGCGACCGTTTTTCGAGTATCGCCGCCATGTTTACTCCGTTCTTACAGGGGGCATTGCGTCGAGCCGCCGATCTCGCCACGGCGTTGGATGCACGTGGCTACGAGGTTGAGAATCGGCGCACCTCGCTGCATGAGACTTCCTTGCATCTGCTCGATTACACGGTACTGGTTACTGTTGTGTTATTATTGGTGGTTTCGTTGGTGGTATAGCTGACTGGCACATGGCTGCGCTCGTGCCAGAGGGCGTGCTAAAGCAGGCCCCTACAGCGCCTGCGGGCGCGGGGTCAGGTCATGCGCCCGCAGGCGCTGTAGGGGCCTGCTTTAGCACGCCCAAATCGACGAGTGCAGCGATGTCGAGTCCCTATGATCAAATTCATTCGTTGATCTACATAGCTGTCCCTACACTGCCAGGACGTTTAAAACTTGCGTATAACTTTCTGCGTATGAACCTATAGACGCATATACTGCACGGGTGTTAAAATAGCAGCAAATTCTAAATAGAGCAAAGGCATGAAATTGTGAGTTCTGAAAATCAAGGGTCGGCACCGGACCCCAATCAAATAAACCGGCGTCCAACGTCTGAGCTATGGGGAGGGTCGTGGGGGATGCCAGACGAGGATACGCATCCACACGCTGCTGTTTCACGGTCTGAGCAGGAGCGCAAACAGAACCAACAACAGATACAACCGCCTCCATTGGTGCAACCGGCTCAGCCAATGCAGCCGCCACCAACATTCGATCAGAGCAATCCACATGCCAATTTTACGCATCGCGAACACGTGACGAGTGCCTTACCTGTTTATTCATCGGAGGCACCTCTGTTTCGCCCGGCTTACTCACCCTATGCTCCTCCGCCGCAACGGGGCAATGTGCAACAACAGCCGGGGGCAGTGCGTCCTCCGTCGCCACAGAGCAACGGGTATACGGCACCGATGCCGGGTTATCCTGCGCGGCCACAGGGAGTCCCGCAACCTCCGCCATATGCGGGACAGCAGGGACAGTATCCAGCTCAAGCTTATCCAAATTATCCAGGTTCTCCGGGCTATGGTTATGCGGGTTATCAAGGCTCTCCGGGCTATCCTGGTTATCCTGGTTATCCGGGCTACCCGCCTCAACCCTACGCATATGCTCCTTATGCACCTTACCCTGGGTATGTGTTACAGAAGCCAAAACGGGATGGCTATCTGTTTGGCATGAACATTGTGACACTGGTGGGTGCCATCATTGTGCTGTTAGGCGGTTTGGGATTACTTTTGATTACGCTCATTATTGCGCTTAATCCACAGAATCTCAACCTGGGTGGGGATAAATTCTTCGGCACCATTTTGCAGCTGATTGCGTTTACCAGTGCGGGTTTGATAGGTGGAGCATTTTGTCTCTACGTGAGCATTCGGGCATTGCTCAGAAAATCGTCTGGCAATCTCCGGTTGCCAATGTTCTGGATATTCTTGATTCTGTATGGCGTTGTGATCGCAATCAGTTTTGGCTTGCAGAATAGCGGCAACAGCGTGACCTATCTTCCGCTCTCGATTTTTCTGATTGCGCTGGCCGCTATTTTTCCCGCGCTGACACTGCTGGCGCTGGGTGTGAGACGACTGCGTTTTCCCGCGTGGCCGACAACGTGGCGGCGTTTTACCGTCGCATTAACCAGCGGGGCGACATCGGGTATTGGGCTTGCGCTTGTGCTGGAACTGCTGGGGGCGTACCTGCTCATAAAGGGGATGCAAGCCAGTAATGCTTTGAATTGTGTCAATGATCCGAGTGCGCCGGGCTGCGGAACGACGGCTTCGTTCAATATTATCTTCATCTTCGTTGCCATCCTCGGCCCGGTGATCGAGGAGGTGGTAAAGCCACTGGCAGTTGTCGTCTTTATCGGGCGTATTCGCAGTGCGTCGGAGGCATTTGTGTTGGGCATGGCTTGCGGCATCGGGTTCGCGCTGATTGAGACAGTGGGTTACATTGGACTTGGCTATACTGACTGGCTCACCGTTGCGCTGGAACGCACTGGAGCCTCGCTACTGCACGGCTTTGGCGCGGGCATGGTGACGCTTGGCTGGTACTACCTGTTCCACGCCAAAAAATATCGCTTCCTCAAATTCATTGGCTGCTTTGCTTATGCCATCTTCCAGCATTTTGTGTGGAACGCCACGGCCTTGCTTTCGCTGCTCCCCGACCCGGCGGGTTCGACCATCAATGGCTGGAATCTCAACCTGGGCTTTACTGTTCTGCCATTTCCCGAAATACTCAACATTGTTGAGGTAATACTCATCCTGGTATTCTTCATCTACATGACAGGAAAAATCAGGGGAAGGACAACGCCGCCGGAGCCGCGCCAACCACAACCACCGGGTAATACACCGGCATTCGCACAGACGTGAAAATCTTGCAGACTGTGACGTAATTCATTGCAGCAATCCAATAATTAATGTTATACTGTTGAAGGCAGTGAGATGCTGTGTATGATGTCATTGATACCCTTTGATACCGTCTCACGAGTGTTCTCCAGATTATGCAAATGACAGCGTTTTTACTATATAGGACACCATACGTCTCTCTTTATGAGGAGAGCCTTGTGATTGCCAGGGGAATAGAGTTTCTGAAAACAACTGTATGAGAGAACAGCACGGTCCTATCAAAGAGCAACACGGCCCCGGATTTGAGGGAGCCTATCCGCGCCGCTTCGGCAATTATGACCTGGAGCGACGTATTGACGTTGGTGGAATGGGAGAGGTGTACCTCGCACGCCAACGCTCCGCATTTGACCGCGAAGTAGCCATTAAAATTATCCGTTCCGACCTCGTTCACGATATGACGGCACGGCGGCGTTTTTTACGTGAGGCCGAGGTAAACGCCCATATCAAACACGAGCATATCCTGCCGCTCTATGAATTTGGCGAGGAGCAGGGACGCCTGTTTCTGGTAACGCCCTATATTTCCGGGGGTACCCTTTCGCGTCGTCTGCACAAAGGGCCGATGACACTCTCCGAAGTGTACCAACTCTTCACGGCGCTGGTACGCGCTGTGGCCTATATTCACCGGCGCGGTGTTGTGCATCGAGACTTGAAACCGAGCAATATTCTGCTAGATCAAGAAGAAAATAGCGATCAGGTGTATGTGCGCCTGATAGATTTTGGCATTGCCACTATTCAGGGAATGGCCGCCAGCCCACCATTGACAACGGCGGGAACGGAGATGGGAACGCTGGCCTATATGGCCCCTGAGCGCATGTCAGGTATCGCGGCCAGCAGTAACGACATTTTTTCGCTCGGTATTATTTTGCACCAGATGCTGACAGGGCGCATGCCAGCAGACGAACCAGAGGCAAAATTAGCCGGACCGATGGCTTACGTCGTCAATCGTAGCCTCGCGCCACGACCTGAAGAGCGTTTCGCCACGGCGGAAGATCTGCTGGATGCCTTTGAGCATGCCTGTGATTTGCTCACCGCGCCAGAGGAAGAAGTTGTACCTGCCATTCAGCGAACAGGGGCCCACCGCACAAACATAACTACTGTCAGACGGGCCGAAAGAGTGGAAGAGGCAAGCGACACCGGGCATATGAATGGCAACGTCAGAACCGAGGGAAGAACGGCTAGCCGCGTTGATACGTTGTCACCCGCGCCACGCAAACCAGATGTGTTCATAGAGGCCGATTATGCCGCGCCAACCGTCAATTTTGACATACATTCCTTTGATGCAGAAGGAAGTATTGACATCGAAGCGTTGCCAACTACTCCACCACTAACACCGATAAAACCATCTCTACAGCCGCGCCCGAAAAAGCGGCGCAATCCCCTTGTTGCTGTTATCACCATGTTGATTGTAATTGTGCTACTGGTCATGGCTGGCCTCCTCTACTTCGGGTTACAGTCTGTCATCGCGCCAACAGCCACCATCAACTTTGGGCCAAAGGTAGAAACCACGAAAGCGGTTTATCATATCACAGCGCAACCCTCGCTAAAAACCAGCAATCTTGCTACAGCCTCGATACCGGCAAAATTGCTCCCTGAAAGCAAGACAGATGCACGTTCAGGGACAACAACGGGGCAAAGTTGCTTTTTCGGCATTTTCAACTGCCAGCAAACAGTACAAGAGACGGATGTCAACACTGTTGCCGTACAATTGCGGCAAATCTTGCAGACGCAAATTACAAATGATTTGCAACGACAATTGCAATTGAACAGCGGGACGGCCATTGGCACCATTCAGTTCGCTGATGGCGCGGTGACACCCAATCCAGCCGTGGGCGCTACCAGCAAGACAGTAACCGTCTCCATGACGGAACAGGGCAGTTTGAATTACTATAAGGCGATAGATGCGCAGAATATGGCACGTCAATTGCTGCAACAAGATGTGCAAAAGTTGGGGCCAAACCACGTCTTGCTCACCTCCACTATTGTGATAGGACAACCTGCCATCACAGCCGTGAACAGCACAGGTGTCGTACTGGCAGTCGCGGCTGGAGGTGATGTACAGTCCCAGATTTCCTCATTGCAATTGCACGATATCGCCAATC
>DATGJV010000569.1:0-4188 GCA_035295005.1 Ktedonobacteraceae bacterium
CAACGCGCAAGAGAGAAGTTGAAGACAATGTTGTTGGACTGCTGTCATTTCCAGTTTGACCACTCTGGCCGAGTGATTGACTATCAACCACGGCTAGACTGTTGTCCGCCTGCGCAAGAAGATTGTACCAGTTGTTCGTAAGCTGTTACATGCTGCGTCCATTTTGAAATATCCCCGTCTATTGAATTGTAAATGTAGGGGTCCGCTTTAGCGCACCCCCGGAGCGAGGGCGCGATCAATCGCGCCCCTACAATCGTCGCAAAATGAAAGGATTATCTACAATGGACACAGTATTCAATAATGACGAACAGTTGCGTGCAGTTGTCAGCGAAAAGTACGGGCAAGCGGCTTTGCAGGTATTGAACACGGGAGCGGCCTCATCGCGTGGTTGCTGCGGTGACAGTTGTTGCGGGTCGGCAGAAGGCGACGCAATCACTGGCAATTTGTATAGCGTGACAGAACTGGGTGAATTGCCACCGGCTGCCGCGCTGGCTTCGCTGGGGTGCGGAAATCCGACGGCGCTGGCGGAGTTACGGCCTGGAGAAAAGGTGCTTGACCTGGGCAGTGGCGGCGGTATAGATGTGCTATTATCGGCGCGGCGCGTGGGGCCAACCGGCTTTGCCTACGGTCTGGATATGACCGATGCCATGCTGGAACTGGCGGAACGCAATCGCAAAGAAGCAGGATTGGAGAATGTGCGGTTCCTCAAAGGTATTATCGAAGCGATTCCATTGCCGGACAACGAAGTAGACGTGATTATCTCGAATTGCGTCATTAACCTTTCAGCGGACAAAGCCCAGGTCTTGCGCGAAGCGTACCGTGTGCTGGTGCCGGGTGGGCGTTTCGCCGTCTCTGATGTCGTCTTTCAAGGCCATATTCCCGACGAGATTCGCGGTGATCTTGAGGCATGGGCTGGCTGCATTGCCGGGGCAATGGAAGAAGATACTTACCGACAGCTGCTTCACGAAGTCGGGTTTATTGACCCGGAAATCGAAGTAACACGGCGCTACGATGTGAATGATGTCGCGAATAGCGGCGCAAATGCATCAATCGCCGCTCTTTCAGAACAGGAACGTACCGATGTGGATGGGAAGTTCGTCAGTGCCTTTATTCGCGCTCGCAAGCCATTATAGGAGGTAGGCGATGAAACGGCGCGTCCTATTCATCTGCACGCATAATTCTGCTCGTTCACAGATGGCGGAAGCATTGCTGAGGGACCTGGGCGGCGAACGCTTTGACGTGTTCAGCGCGGGAACGGAAGCAACACATGTACGCCCTCTGGCTATTCAGGCTATGTCAGAGATCGGCATAGACATCAGCAAGCAGCAATCGAAGACGCTGGAACGGTATGTACAGCAACCCTTTGATGAGGTGATTACCGTGTGCGATACAGCGGCGGAGTCGTGCCCGATTTTCCCTGGCGCGGCGCACCGGCGACACTGGTCGTTTTCCGATCCATCAAAGGCCACTGGCAGCGAGTCAGAACAACTGGCGGTTTATCGTCACGTGCGCGATGCAATACGGACGCGGATTGAGCAGGAATTGCTAGCGTAAGATAATACATGCAGCTGGTTTTCTCTTGAAAACCAGCTGCATGTATTATCTTACGCTTCCGCCTTCACGTACAGATGAGAGAACGCAACCTCGGTACCTTGCTCCTCTACGTAGAGACCAATCTCACCCGAGGTAAGGGCGTGGCTGGAATTATCTGTGATAGGGGAACCGACGAGCTTGCCATTGATGAGGAAGCTGAAAGTGGTGCCTTTCGCCTGTATGGTGACGGTGTTGCTTTTTCCGATGCCGGTAATAAGTGACGGAGCGGGTCCACCGGCAAGATTGGTATAATGCCCGTTGTACCGCAAGAATTGATACTGCCCTCCACCCCATGCGACCATCTCAAAGAGGTAATAACTCGATTGAATTGCGCTTGAACGGAAAACAATGCCATAGAAATCAGCCCCATTACGAGGCCCTTTGATCTCCGACATGGTTACGGTGAGTTGAAAATTATGGTAGGAGTGGTCGGCATAGAGTGCCAGCGCGACAAATCGTGCGGAAGTATTCTGGATATAGTACTGCTGGCCTGAGAAAAAGAAGGTATGGTCGGTATCACTGGGCCAGTTGCTGCTATCAGCCAGATCATTGAACGGTGCATTACCAGTAGAGACAGTAGTTTGGATAAAGGGAGCATTTGCGGCGAGACGGGAGGCCACAACTCCGGCAGTTGCGGCTGTGCCAATGACGAGTACCAGCAAAATCACCATTGCGATGAAAATGGGCTGCAAACGCAGCTGGCGTTGTCGAACGGGCTTGACACGCACGACCGGTGAGGAATTCACTGCTGAATGTTTGTTGCTATGCCCTGTATCCGTCTGAGTAAGCAGTTGTCTGGCCCGGTCTGTGTTGGATGGATAGACGAATTGTGACGCAGCAATAGCGGCATCGAAGGCCGCGCTAAACTCGACAGCGGTCTGAAAGCGATCCTCCGGCTTTTTCGCAAGAGCTTTCTGGATAACAGCGTCAATTTGTGGCGTGATATCGGCACGCAAAAGGCCAAGTATGGGCGCTGGCTCATGGACATGGAGCAGCGCCACCGCAATTGTCGAGTCTGCCTTGAAGGGCAGTCGTCCAGCCAGCAGGTAAAAGAGGGTGACACCTAGCGAGTAGATATCCGAACGCCCGTCGAGCGGCAAGGCAAGCGCCTGTTCGGGCGAGATATAGTCGGGCGTACCCATAAGGGTCTCAGGCGCTTTTGTAACTGGATGAAGGGCATCCCCGTTCTCACCCACAGGCTGCACGAGACGAGCGATCCCAAAATCTGAGAGCATGGCCTGCCCATCACTATCCAGCAGGATGTTCGCGGGCTTGACATCGCAATGAACGCAGCCCTGTTCGTGGGCATAATCGAGAGCAGAGGCAATCTGCGCGAGATACCATTGCGCCTCGCTCAGCAGAAGGCAGCCCTGCTTCGTAGCATATTCGCTTAACGTGCCACCTTCCATGTAAGGCATGATGATAAAAGGCAACCCGTCCTGCTCGCCATACGAGTAAATGGGAAGAATGTTGGGATGGTCTAATTTGCTGGCGGACTCGGCCTCTTGCAGAAAACGCATATAGAAGTCTCTCTGCATTCGCGCATTGACTCTTGTGCGCGGGAGAAACACTTTGACGGCAACCTTCTGCTTCGACTCAAGCTGTTGACCCAGAAAAACCGCGCTGGTTCCTCCATAACCGAGGAGCTTTTCCAGCACACACGAACCGATCACCTTCCCTAATAGATGCTGTCCCCTGGTCGTAGACACCGTACACTTCCTCTCAATGCCCCCATACCTGAGAGCCACAAGTGCAGTTCCTGGGATACAATGATCACGCTAAACAAACAGTGCCTGCTATGATTGTAGCAACGATAGAATAACACTGTCAATACATGTATAACGCCCGTAGGGTCCGATTCATCGCGCCCGCTGGTGCCTGGGTGCGCTAAAGCGAACCCCTACAGGTTAATACGGTGCGAGCGTTCTATTTTAGATGGTGAATTCGCCGTTCCGCATGAGGATACGCCCGTCAACTTCGATGGTGCAATTGCTGGGGATTACGTCAACGTGAATGGAGGCATCCCAGTCAGCACCGGTGAATTGCGGATACGGGTTGCCAAAGGCAATGTGCAGACCGGGAATTTTTTCGTCCTGCAACAGATTGCCGACAAGCTTTTTCAGGCTGGTCAACGTTCCGATGGCAAATTCACCGGCACGATTGCCGTTGGGTACCGAGAACAGATAATCACGCAAGTCCTGAGCCGCGGCGGCATCTTCGCTGGTGACAGCGGTTACGTAACCATCCTTGATGGTGATCGTAATGGGGTGTTCCAACACACCATACTTCTCGGAGAAGTAATCACCGAGAACATCACAGACGACAACGCCATCAACAGTCGCGGGTGCGGTAAATACTTCGCCTTCGGGAAGGTTGCCCCATTTGCCCTGCTCGTGATAACGCCCGTGGCAAGGTATCCATTGCCAGTCTTTGTGGAAAGTCGCCGTGACATCGCTCCCCTTTTCAGAGGTGACATGAATAGTTTTCGCGTTGCGCACAAGGTCGTAGACCTGATTGGTCAGGCTGAAAACCTCATCATAGTTGGCGCACATGCCATCAGCCATCAGGTTCTCATCTATGCCAATCATATGGCCG
>DATGJV010000570.1:0-3673 GCA_035295005.1 Ktedonobacteraceae bacterium
TGGGATTCATCGCCATTCTTGCAATTTACATTGTCAGCAATGCATCTTTCGGTGGGCCAGACGGCGGACCAACGCTCAACAACGAGCTGACCACGCTGGCAATTGCGTTTCTGCTGGCAATACTGGTGATCTTCTTTTGTCTCATCCTGTATGCCGTTGGAGCCTTCCTCGTGTATTTGAGTCCAGAGAAGGACGCACAACAGAGTGCAGAACAGGAGAGCGATGAGGCTGTGGAAATTATATCAATTCCTGAAGTGTCATGACCCTATATTATTTCTTATAGCAGTATGGTATACTCTGAGTATCTGATTTTAGCATAACCTCCGGGTTATGTTAGAAAATGATGTGAGATGAGGACTCATATACAAAGGTGATGCACATGCCAACACGAGTTATTATCGCTGATGACGAAACGATTCAGCGCATGGATTTGAAAGATGTATTGACCAGACAGGGATACCTGGTGATTGGTGAGGCGGGCGATGGCGTGAGCGCCGTCAATCTTGCCCGCGAATTGCGCCCCGATCTGGTAATCATGGATATTCGTATGCCCGATATGGACGGTATTGCCGCCGCCGAGACGCTTACACAGGAAAAGTTGGCACCAGTGTTGTTGCTCACTGCTTTCGGGGATATGCCTTTAGTTGAACGCGCAAAAGAAGCCGGGGTGGTGAATTATATCGTCAAACCGCTGCGTGAAAGCGAAGTGACGCCGGCCATCGAAATTGCCCTGGCACGGTATATGGAATTTCGTGCGCTGGAGGACGAGACGCGCTCACTGAGCGAGAAGCTGGAGACGCGCAAAATTGTTGAGCGGGCCAAAGGTCTGCTGATGGAGAAACAGGGATTGAGCGAGCAGGAAGCCTTCCGCAAAATTCAGAAGGCCAGCATGAACAATCGCAAGTCCATGCGCGAAGTGGCCGAGGCCATTCTGCTTACAAACGAGATGTAGCTGTATCCTGTATCTGGTTAGCGTAAACAGGGAAACGCGGCAACGGAGCGGCGCGTTTCTCCCACTCTTCTAGTAAAGATAGTGTTTAATGTCACTAGCAATAAGTAGCGAGAAGACTGTAGCTATTGTCGGCATTCGTTTTCGCCCGGCGGGGCGTATCTACTACTTTGACCCGCAGGGACAATCTTTTACCAATGGGCAGTATGTCATCGTAGAGACGGTGCGCGGTGTAGAGGCGGGTCGGGTCGTTATCGCGGCAAAGAAATTGCCCGAAAGCGAGCTGAGTGACCCGCTCAAGCCAATCTTGCGCCTGGCAAGCGAAGACGAATTGCGTATGATGCTCTCATTTAAGAGCAAAGAGAAGGATGCTCTTGTCAAGTGCGCGGACCGCGTGAAAGAACACGCTTTGCCAATGAAACTGGTGGAGTCCGAGTATACGTTTGATGGTAGTCGGCTCACCTTCTATTTTACGGCGGAGGAGCGTGTAGACTTTCGCGCCTTAGTGCGTGACCTTGCCGCGCTCTTTCGCACACGGATTGAGTTGCGTCAGATAGGCGCACGTGACCAGGCGAAATTGCAAGGTGGGTTGGGGCCATGCGGTAAATCGTTGTGCTGTAGTTCCTGGATTGCCGATTTTGGCGTGATCTCTATCAAAATGGCGAAGGAGCAGGGGTTACCGTTGAACCCCGCCAAAATCTCCGGAGTCTGCGGTCGTTTGCTCTGCTGTCTCTCATATGAGAATGAGAACTATATTCAGTCGAAGCAAAATATGCCACAAATAGGGGCATTTCTTGAAACGCCAAGCGGCCCCGGCAAAGTAGTCTCGGTCAATGTGCCGCAAAATTCGGTCGAAGTGATGCTGGAAAGTGGCGCAACCATCCAGGTTCCGGTAGAGCGGATGAGCGAGCAAGGGCCAAAGGGTGCGTGTAGTACGTGTGGCACGAAAGGTGGGTGTGGAAGCTGTGGTAGCGGTGGAGGTTGTGGAGGTGGAAGTTGTAGCAGTGGAGGTGGGTGTGGCACGAAAAAAGGCGGGTGTGGGACTTGCGGTGTGAAGAAAACTCAGGCATAATGTATGTAGAAATGTACCTGTGGGCAAAAGCTGATGAGAATGAGGTGGACATATGATGTCTGAAAGGAACGAACCCAATACCAATCCACAGTGGCAAAGTACGGGTATACATGGCGTCGAGTGGGACGATTCGTCAGACCCATTTGACGATATGCCCCGACAGACCAATGCGCTGGACGATCCAGAACTCGGCTTTACCGCGGAGGATAGCTTCGACGGTGTAGGCGATACCAGTAATGACGATGAGGCAGCATTGTCCACGTCATTTCTTTCTCGCTCTGAACTGTTTCGGCAGGTGGGGCAGCAAATTTCTCCCATTCTGGTACCGCTCCTGTTGGGGGGACTCACATTCTTATGTACCTTGCCATTTGTTCTCAAAGGACAATCCTATGTCCCTATCAATCGCTTCTGGCCGATTGGATTGGTCATTATCGCGCTAGCTATCTTGCAGGGGATGGCACTCTATTATGCTGGCTCAAACAACGTCTACTGGATGATGGGCATTGTCGGAGCTTTCTTCCTGTTTTTGCTGGTTGGGTGCTTTACCATTTTTGGTCCGCTGCCCTCGGTTATCCTTTTGCTCGTACTGCTAGCATTGAGTGTTCTGGGTATGCGCACATCTATGCGTTCGATCAAAGAAGGCACCGTTGCTATCGTGAGCGCATCGGGCAAGTACAGCCGCACGCTGTTGCCGGGCCTCAATTTTCTGTTGCCCTGGGAGAAGATAGAGACAAAGGTCAATACGCGAGAAGTGCAATGGCAGTGTCCTGAGCAAAAGGTGCGCATCTCTCGTGAAGAAGACGTGTTGTTGCATGCCGCTATCTCCTATCAATTAGAGCCGGAAGATGCCCATATCGCCGCTCTTCAGGTTGAGAAGTGGGAAGAAAGTCTGCGAGATTTGTTCAAAGCGGCAGTTCAGACAGTTGCCAGTGAACTTACGCCCGAAGATTTCCTGGTCTGGTCGAAAGGGTTTCGCTCACGACAGCCTGTAAATAACCAGCAGCAATTAGGCGATACCTCGCGCTGGGAGCGCATCAACGCCATATTATACCAGCGTATGCGCGATAAAGTAGCGTTATGGGGCGTACAAATCAACTGGATACAGGTTCACGATATTATGCTTGTTCCCCACGTCGTCCCGGAAGCGGATATGGCGGCAGGGATAGCAGGTGGAAGCATACCACCCCGGCAGACCATCAATCCGGCTGGTATCGCTCGCCCTCCTGTTGGAACACCGCAGCCCTCTGCTGCTCCAACTGCAGGTGCAGCAAAAGAGTTGAAAGGCATGAATGCAGCACAATTGTCTGTCGCTTACAAGAATGTGAAGGATGGCACGATAACTGATCCCACGACTATTCGCAAGTTAGCGGCGCGTTTTGATATGATCGCGAATGATTCTGAAAAGAGCCAGAAGGTGGAATTTGACGCAGCCCGTGCTGCCCGCAACCTCTATGCACAGGCGCAGTTCCTTGAGGATCAAATAAGCCAGGCGAGTTTCGAGGCTGATTTTAACGATATTACGCAGCCCGATTGGAATATACCTCGCTCCACAGGGAGTAATCCATAGCTGATCGGTAATATCGTGTGAAGCGCACAGACGCAATGAAGAGCTATCCGGCATGCCGGATAGCTCTTCATTGCGTCTGTGCGCT
>DATGJV010000571.1:0-2297 GCA_035295005.1 Ktedonobacteraceae bacterium
CCCCACAAAGCGCACAATGTCACCACCCCAGCCACGTTTGAAACGATACACACCCGCCATAGCCTCATCTTCATGCTCCGTCGCGGGAATACCCCAGAAATCATACGATGTCGCGCCTTCTCGCTTCGCCCAACGTATAGCCTCCCATTGCAGCAAGTAATTGGGCATCAGGTTGCGCTGCTCATTGCTAGACGCTCCATACAAATAGATACCCTGTCGCGCAAATAATCCCACGAAAATGCCAGCCAAAAGTTGTCCATCATGCTCGGCCAGAAAGAGCCGTCCCTGTTTCCGCGCAGAGAATATATGCCACGCCTGTAGATAATACTCCAGCTTATGGATACCGAACTTGTCTCGCGTACTTGTAGTTTGCATAAGCGCATACCATGCCTTCACATCTTCCACCTTCTCCGCAACGCGCACAACCACACCTTTCCGCTCGGCCAAACGCAGATTATAACGCCATTTCTCCTTCATCTGTGCCAGCAGCGTTGCCTCATCTGCTGTAACATCAAGCACAATAGTGCGCAGCGGCTGTACCGGTGTAGTTGGGTAAAATAGCGTCTCTGCCAGGCCCTCCATCAGACAATTATTTGTAGCAACCGCTACCACCTGTGACGGTTCCATACGCAAAGCCACAGCCCCGCTCCTCCACAAGGCCCTATTGAGTTGCCTAAAAAAGGCCGCACACAGCTCCGGTCGCGACCAATCAATTACTGGCCCCTTGGGAATATAAGCCAGATAACCAGCCCGCAAAGGAACGTGTGGCGCGGTACGACACAGCACCTGGGCGGCAGCCACGATATTCTCCCCCTCATCCCTCAAGGCAAATCGCAACGCCTTCCATCCAACACTCCCTTTGAGTTCTCCCCATCCCCAACTTTGCAACAAATGCCCCACCGCATGATCGTTTACAAATTGATCCCATTGCTGTCGATACCTGGCAGAAACAAGGCGCAGGTTATAATGAGACTCTCTAGATTTATGTCTAACCATATCAAAATACTCCAAAACAATGCTCAGCTCTTTAGGTTTTTATGTATTGATGGGTGAGTGCGGTGTACACCGCACTCACCCATCAATACATAAAACCACTAGCCAGTTGGTGCTATAATACCATGTGAGAGGGAATGTACCCAGTATTTGGGCTACTGTTAGCACAAAGCAAGCAATAGCCCCCTTCAATAGGAGGCATGTGGTGAAAATTGTGATCCTTGGCTGTGGCCGTGTTGGTGCAATGCTGGCGACCATGATGGATCAGGCAGGACATAAAGTCTCGATTATCGATTACAGCAGTGAATCGTTTCGTCGCCTCGACCCCAAATTTGGCGGCGAGACAGTGATTGGCAACGGCATTGATGAAGATATACTGATCCGTGCTGGCATCAAAGAGGCCGATGCCTTCGCCGCCGTCACAAATGGCGATAACCGCAATATTATGGCCAGTCAGGTCGCGAAAGAAATCTTCAATGTCAAAAAGGTCGTGTGCCGCATCTACGACCCTATCCGGCAGAGTACCTACACTGAACTTGGCCTTGAAACTATCAGCCCAACGGTGGTCGGAGCGCAAATGTTGTTTGATGCCCTGCTCGATGGCAAGCAGAATGCAAACAAAGGAAGAGGTTAGAATACCCGTATGTATATCATCATTGGCGGCGGCGGCGACGTCGGCTACTATCTCACCAAAAGCTTGTTGAATCAGGGACACGAAGTCCTTTTGTTGGAAAAAGGCGGCACACGCTTCCAGGCCCTGAATGAAGAGCTCGGACAATCGGTTGTGCGTGGCGATGCTTGTGAAGCCAGAACCATGGAAGAGGTCGGTGTCAACCGTGCTGACGTGGTCATTGCCGTCACCGGCGAAGACGAAGACAACCTGGTCATTTGCCAGATGGCCAAGAAACGCTTTAACGTTGCTCGCACTATAGCCCGTCTCAATAACCCTAAGCATGAGCTTATCTTCCAAAAGCTGGGCATTGACATCACCGTCAGCCCCACAAAATCCATCCTCTCCTTGATCGAAGCAGAACTCCCCGGCACGCCATTTGTTACATTGATGACCCTCAAGCGAGCCGGTTTGGAGCTCATGGAGATACGCGTACCAGCAGAATCACCTATCGTGGGTAAAACGTTAAGTACCATAAATCTTCCTCGCAGCGGCAATATCGTCCTCATCATCCGTGACAAAGAATACATCGTTCCCAACGCGGATACAAAGATTATGCCGAATGACGAGGTCTATGCACTGGTAAACCGCGAAGGCGAAGAAGCTTTACGCACTACATTAGGCACAACCCGCT
>DATGJV010000572.1:0-5201 GCA_035295005.1 Ktedonobacteraceae bacterium
AACAGGGAGCCGCACGAGGACAAGATTTTTCGGCTGGACGCCCCTTTGATCCAGGCGCTGAACGGTCGGCAATTCCTCCATAAAAAGACGAATCGAAGGCTGAACACTGAGCAAATAGACGAGATTGTCAATATGCTTTTACCCCGCGCCGTTGACTCGTCACAACGTATCGGGGACTCGTATCGTATTCTGTACGATCTGGGACCCGGACCCGATGAGCTTTTTCACGCTTATTCGGCTGTGCATGTTGAGATTCCTGATTGGTATGTTCGTGCCAAGAAATACGATACGCCTACAGCATATACCACGGGGGCTTTAAAAGAGGACATTCAACGATTCAAACAAGATATGCAAGCTTTAAAGAAAATGAAGCGCCATCCAAACATTGTGCAGATGTATGATTATCAGGCCGACCGTGACAGTAATGATACCTACTGGCTTATAGTGGAGTGGATTGATGGTATTACCTTAGAAGAAAGACTGGATAATGGTCCGGTAATTCCATTTCAGGAGCAATTGCACATCCTCAATGCCATGTTGGATGCTCTGGATAGCTGTCACAACAATGGCATTCTCCATCGTAACCTCACTCCAGACTGTATTTACCTGGCAGAAGACGGAGCGGTCAAACTTGGCGACTTTGATTTTGCGCGTGTTCCTGACCTCAAAGGAACAATTTCTATAAAAGGCCAGCCGTTACGCATGAAAATCAATCGCTACATGGCCCCCGAATTGCGCACCGATGCACGCTCTGCCAATGCTCGTTCTGACCTCTACGCTCTGGGTGCCATCTGGTATGACATGGTTGTACACCCACAGCCAGATGAGAATATCAACCTCTCGCGCCTGGCAGAGACAGAGCTTTCCCATGATGGCCGCGATCTGCTTGCCAGGTTGTTGGATTCTGACTCCAAATTGAGGCCACAGAATGCGAAGGCCGTCAAAAGGTGGCTGGCGCAGATATAGTGGGCCAGGGTACCCGCGCACATCAATTCTTGACGTAGCCATCCCAATTCTATACAATAAGCGAAGTCATTCCCGCGTTGTATGGATTGATCTGATTGCTTGTTAAGGAGCGAGTTATGGGAGACCTTGTAGGTCAGCAGCTTGGCAATTATCGCCTGCAACGGATGATAGGTCAGGGCGGCTTTGCTGAAGTCTACCTGGGAGAACATGTCTACCTGGATACCCAGGCGGCTATTAAGGTCCTCCGTACTCAGCTAGAGAGTGATGAGATCGATCAATTTCGTACCGAGGCTCGTACCATAGCCCGTCTGGTACATCCGCATATCGTGCGTGTGCTGGATTTTGGGGTAGAGGGTACCACGCCGTTTCTGGTCATAGATTATGCTCCTAACGGTACGCTACGCAAACGGCATCCTGCTGGCGTGCCGCTGCCGCTTCCTACCATTGTTGGCTATGTGAACCAGATCGCCAGCGCCCTGCAATATGCCCATAATCAAAAGGTGATTCACCGCGATATCAAGCCGGAGAATATGCTGCTTGGCCGGTTCAACGACGTGTTGGTCAGTGATTTTGGCATTGCGATGGTCGTGAGTTCTCGCAGTTATAGTACGCAATCCAAACAAGACCTGGTCGGCACTATTGCCTACATGGCTCCTGAACAGATTCAATCTCAGGCGGGCGTTAGCAGCGACCAGTATGCCCTCGGTATTGTTGTGTATGAATGGCTGTGCGGCACACGCCCATTTCAAGGATCATTCGCCGAGGTTGCCGTGAAGCAAACTCTGGCTCCGACTCCTTCATTGCGTGAGAAATTGCCAACGATTTCCGCGGACGTTGAGGCAGTCGTCATGAAGGCCCTGGACAAAAATCCTCATGCGCGTTTCAGCAGTGTACGGGATTTTGCCCTTGCCCTGGGGGAGGCATATCGCCAATCACCAGCCTCTATCACCACACCTGTTGATAGTAGTTTTTCCGTAGATGAGCTATCTGCATCTTCCGATACAACGCCTTTCTCACAGGAGGAGGCCGCGTTGGCATTTCCGCCAGCAGAGGTGAGTATAGCGCCGTCTCCGTCCCCTGCCTCGTCTCCAGGCGCATCTCTTGCGGAAGAGCATCGGACACCAAAGTTGCCGGAAACCACTGCCTTACATCCACCCGTCCAGCCCAGGAGGGTGTCTCGACGAACCATCGTGCTGGGATTAACTGGCATAGCTATCGCAAGTGTGGCAGGAGGTAGCATTGCCTTGTTTGAACATATGCATGCAATACAACCAACCTTGACCACTATCACCAATGAAAGCGTCGCGCTCTATACCTATCGCGGCCATTCCGGGTTTGTCTGGTCTGCTGCCTGGTCGCCCGATGGCAAACGAGTGGCTTCCGCGAGTAGTGACAAAACGGTGCAGGTCTGGAATGCCACCAATGGCGGTAATCCCTACATCTATACCGGCCATTCTGATTCTATTTACTCGGTTGCCTGGTCTCCTGACAGCAAACGTATTGCATCCGCGAGCTATGATACAACGGTACAGGTCTGGGATGCGATGGGAGGGCATCCTTACACCTATAGCGGCCATGCTTCGTGGGTATGGACAGTACGCTGGTCGCCAAATGGGCGGCTCATCGCCTCAGCAGGAGGAGATAAGACCGTGCAAGTCTGGGACGCGACAAACGGCACCCGCCTTCATACCTACACCGGCCATTCCGGTTCCGTTTTTGCTGCCGCGTGGTCACCAGATGGCAGATACATTGCCTCATCCGGTGCCGATGGGACAGTACAGGTCTGGGACGCGACAACCGGCACCCAACTCTATACTTTTCAACCCTATTCCTCATCATTGATATGGTCGGTAGCATGGTCGCCCGACGGCAGTCGCATTGCTTCGGCGGGCAGCGACCGGACGGTACAACTCTGGGATGCCATGAATGGCGGCCACCTCTTCGTCTACTACGGCCATAGCGATACCATCTATAGCGTTGCCTGGTCTCCCGACAGCAAACGCATCGTCTCGGCAGGAGAAGACAAAACCGCGCAAGTCTGGAACGCGACCGACGGCACCGATGCCTCTACCTACTCAGGCCATACCAGTCCAATCCATTCCGTGGCCTGGTCCCCCGACAGCAAACGCATCGTCTCCGCCTCCTGGGACAAGACAGTACAGGTTTGGAAAGCAATGTGAAACGTCTTCAGCAAACTTTGGAAACATGGAAACGCCGCTCCCTTGCTTTTCCTCACATCTCGTGCTATAATCTCTTTAAGGCAACATCAATTCCTTGCCTTTCTGATAATCCCTGTGCATAACATTTCCCAGCGTACTCACCTCCTGCCAGACTCTCATTCCCAGGTGTCCCAAATGTCCCAACCGTCCCAATCATCATGCATCGTACCAACCACGACTCTTCTAATACCACATTGACACTTCCCCTGATAATCATATAACATGTAACAGTGTTTAAAAGAAGAGTAACTCATTATACGAAAATTAGGAAGGAACAAAAACATGTGCGGTATTGCAGGATGGGTTGACTGGACGGACGACCTTACTCGTAAAGGACCTATTCTTGAGTGTATAGCGAATACGCTGTGTAATCGCGGACCGGATGCACACGGTCAGTGGCTTTCTCCACACGCTGCCCTAGCACACCACCGCTTGATCGTGATTGACCCGCAGACGGGTGGGCAACCGATGCTCTATCAAGAAGGCGAGCGCACGTATGCAATCACCTATAACGGAGAAATCTACAACTTCCGTGAGTTACGCCGCGAATTGGAGAACCTCGGGCATACCTTCCGTACCCACTCCGATACCGAGGTTATCCTCCACGGCTATGCCGAGTGGGGTGAAGCGTGCATCCAACGTCTGAATGGCATCTTCGCCTTTGGATTGTGGGATGAGCAGAAACAACAACTTCTGCTGGCGCGTGACCACCTCGGCGTCAAGCCGCTTTTTTATGCCCGGAGAGGCGGCTCTATCCTCTTTGGCTCTGAACTAAAGACATTGCTGGCTCACCCATACGTGAAAGCCGAAATTGATGCACGCGGCATGGCCGAAATTCTCAGTTACGCCATCGCGCCCGACTCCGGCGTGTATCGGAATATCTCCGCACTGCGTCCCGGCCACCTTGCGGTTTGTGACGAGCAGGGCATGCACATTACCCGCTACTGGTCGTTGCGCAGCGCCCCGCACTCCGATGATGTACAAACTACCGCCGAACGTATCAGAACGCTGCTGGAAGATACCGTCAAGCGGCAATTGATCGCTGATGTGCCGGTTGTAACCATGCTTTCCGGCGGCCTTGATTCGAGCGGCATCACAGCGATGGCCGCCCATGAATTTCAGCAAGAAGGGAAACAGCTCAACACCTACTCGATAGACTTTGTGGATAGTGCGCGGGATTTCCACAGCAGCCCCTTGCATACTTCACTGGATGCGCCCTGGGTTCAGCGCGTCTCCGAGCATGTCGGCACACAGCATCATACGATTACAGTGGATACGCCCGCACTGATTGAAAACGTGCTGGTTCCCATGCGAGCTTATGATTTGCCAACGCTTGGTCAGATGAACACCTCGATGTACCTGTTATTCCAGGCAATGAAGCAGGATGCGACGGTCGCTCTTTCCGGTGAGTCAGCCGATGAAGCTTTCGGCGGCTATCCCTGGTTTTACATTCCAGCTGCTATCAATGCGCAAACTTTTGCCTGGACGGCAGCAATAATGGGGCGTGGTGAATCCGTGTTTTCCTGGATGTCTCCCGACCTCGTGCAGAAAGCTCGCATCAACGAGCATCTCGATCAGCAATATCGTATAGCTATCGCCGAAGTTCCCAGGCTAGAGGGTGAAGATGCACAGGCAGCCAGAATGCGTGAAGTGTTTTACCTGAACCTGACCCGCTTTCTGCCCATCCTGCTGGACAGGAAAGATCGGATGAGCATGGCGACCGGATTTGAAGTGCGCGTTCCCTTCTGCGATTATCGCCTGATGGAATATGTCTGGAATATTCCGTGGGCAATGAAAAACACCGATAACATCGAAAAGGGCATTCTGCGTCGTGCCTTTGCCGGGTTTTTGCCCGATGATGCACGCAATCGCAAAAAGAGCGCCTATCCCGTCGTACAAGATCCGGCCTATCTGGCAGCTACTCACGATTGGGCTTTGCACATCTTCAACGATGCCAACGCCCCAATCCACCCATTCCTCAACAGCCCGGTTGTGCGCACCATCCTGGAAAGCAAC
>DATGJV010000573.1:0-7249 GCA_035295005.1 Ktedonobacteraceae bacterium
TTGACGTGATGATTATCGCGGCATGCGATAAGCAAGCTATGATCGCGCCATTGCAGAATGCGAATAACGCTGGCATCAAAGTTATTTCCGTAGATACCTTTATTGGTGATGGCAACTATACCAGCGGCCCCGTAACCTTCCCTCTGTCCTACATCGGCTCCGATAATGTGCAGGGAGGCATGATCGCCGGACAGGCCCTGATCAAAGCCATTGGCAACAAAGGCGGCATTTACATTGAAAATGTCACGCCTGGTATCAGTACCACTGACCAGCGGCAACAGGGATGCGAGCAGGCGATCACGGCAACGAATGGGGCTGTGACCCTTGTTGGCTCGAACTATGACAACGATAGTGCAGCTACCGCCTCACAGCAAGTTTCGGCATTGCTATCCAGCAACAAGGGATCAAAAGTCAACGGCATCTTCGGCACCAACCTGTTCAGTGCTGAGGGAGCAGCCCAGGCCGTCAAGAATGCCAACAAGCAGGGGCAAATCAAGATCGCGAATTTTGATGCACCTCAAGAGGCTATCAATGACCTCAATAACGGCGTGGTTGACCTGGTCATTGCGCAAAAGCCGGCTGACATGGGTAGCACCGCCGTGCAATATGGTGTGTACGCTTTGACCGGTAAAACCAGTTCTATTCAGAAGCGCGTCGCCACGGGGTATGTCGTCATAGACAAAACGAACGTGAACGATCCCGCCTCACAGGCCGCCATTTACAAGAGTTAGCCAGTTAGCTTGCTGATAAGAAGTCACTTTGCAGCCCTGCTGAACGCAGCTAGCTGCGTTCAGCAGGGCTGCAAAGTGACTTCTTACCGGCGGCACAGGAGCAAACTATGAAAGTGTCTGATGTAGTTACACCGGATGCAAACCAGAGTCGGCAAGGGAAGCCGGGGAAGATAACTCTGAGACCTCTTGATATTGTGAGCAAGGGATGGTCGTGGCTGTTCTTGATCGTGCTAATTATCTTCTTCTCTATCACCGGGCAAGGCTTCCTGAACATCTATAATTTCCAGACTATCGGGGCGGACATGTCGCTGGTGTTGATCCTGGCACTGGGTCAGACATTTGTCATTCTTTCAGCAGGCATTGACCTCTCGGTAGGCTTTATCATGGGCATGGCGTCGGTCGCCGCGGCCCTGGTCATGAACAGCATGGGAAACAACTACCCACTGTTCGTTGTGGTGCTGGCAGGTCTGGGTGCCGGACTGGGCATTGGCCTCATTCCCGGCCTGGTGAACGGCGTAATCATTGCCCGGTTGCGCGTGCCATCCTTCATTGTCACGCTGGGTATGTATGGTATAGCGCGTGGCGCGGGCTTTATTCTCTCCGGGGGGCAACCTGTCAGCGTGCAGACAAATGGCATCGGTCAGATTGGCAACGGATACCTGCTGTATTTCCTGCCCGATGGGCGTTTCAGCTTCTTCCACCTGCCCTCAAATCTGCAGGATGTCCGTCCCAGCCAGATTGTGCAACTGCTTCCCTTCCCTTTGATTCTCCTGGTCGTCGTGGTTCTCATCTGCGCCTGGCTGCTCTCGCAGACGCGCTTCGGCAGACATACTTATGCTATTGGCGGGAGCGAAGAGGCGGCGCGGCGTGCGGGTATTCCCGTGATGCGCCAAACCATTCTGATCTATGTGCTTTCGGCGCTGCTGGCCTCGCTGGCGGGTGTCCTTTACACCATGCGCTTCAGCAACGGGGCCGCGGATGTGGGCGATCCACTCCTTATTGATTCTATCGCGGCGGTGATTATCGGGGGTGCCTCGCTCTTTGGTGGTGAGGGAACCATTCTCGGTACAGTGATCGGGGCGCTAATTATCGCGATCATTCAAAATGGGCTCATCTTTCTGGGTATTGATCCGTTCTGGCAGTTTATCGCGGTCGGCGCGGTGATTATTCTGGCTGTTCTTGTTGATCAAGCGAAAAAGAAGCTGGTTGAACGCAGTTAATGGACCGGGAACAGGAGAAAGACGTTATGGCTAATGCACAACCTGTTTTACAGGTCAAAGATCTCTACAAACGCTTCGGGGGCCTGGTCGCGGTAGATCATGTCAGCCTGGACGTATATCCGGGTGAAGTGGTAGGACTCCTCGGTGATAATGGCGCGGGCAAGTCAACGCTCATCAAGATGATCTCTGGAGCCTATAGATCCGATGGCGGACAGATTTTGCTGAATAATGAGGCGGTATCGTTTGCTACGCCAATGGAAGCGCGACGGCGCGGCATAGAAACCATCTACCAGGACCTGGCGCTATGTGAAAATCTCGATGCCAGCGCGAACATCTTCCTGGGTCGAGAGCGCATGCGCCGTCAACTCGGCATGTTTAAAGTGCTTGACCGTCCTTATATGATGCACGAGTCGCGTCAAGTTCTCGATCAACTGGATATCAGGATTCCCGAATTGCGCAATCCTATTCGCCAACTCTCCGGCGGTCAACGTCAGGCGGTTTCGATTGCTCGTGCTGTCTACTGGAAAGCCCATCTCATGATTATGGACGAGCCAACCGCCGCGCTGGGCGTACCGGAGCAACTCAAAGTGCTGGAACTGATACGCACGTTACGCGATCAAGGCGTTCCTGTCATCCTCATCAGCCACAATATGCAGGATGTCTTTGCTGTGGCGGACAGGGTAATTGTAATGCGCCGTGGCAGCAAAGCCGGTGAACGCAAGGTCAGTGAGACGAATGAGAATGAAGTAGTGGGTTTGATGGTTGGCGCTGAATACACGCAGGTGATAAAACAACTGCATGACGCGCCAGAGTTACATATTACGATGCATGACGAAGGTGAATCGGATATCCAATAGAGAGGCAGTATCAGCGATGTTAACGCAAGGTCAGATACGACAGATGCAAGAATGGGTGATGCAGACATTAGCTCAAACAGGTATTGTGTTGACGCCACAGGAACAGACGCAGATCGAGGTGGCAGACTTTGGCCTGGGTGAGTTGGAGCGAACAGGTCTGCAACTTGTCATTTACACCAACAATGAGCGTTACTGCGCGAAAGAGCTTGTCATGCTACCGCGTCAGACCTGCCCGCAACATCGCCATCCACCGCTCAGCGAGACGAATCCAGGCAAACAGGAGACATTTCGCTGCCGTTGGGGCAAGGTCTGGCTCTATGTAGAGGGTGAGCCGAACGCAACTGTACAGGCACGTATACCGCAAGACAGCGAGCAATATTACACGATCTTTCACGAGATCGAACTGCATCCGGGCGATCAGTACACCATTCCGCCGAACACCTGGCACTGGTTCCAATCAGGAGACAAAGGTGCCATCGTCTCCGAATTTTCAAGTCCCAGCTATGACCAATTTGACCAGTTCATTGATCCGCGTATCTCTCGTTTCACCAGAGTCGCTGAGTAGGGGTATAGGACACACGTAGGGGCGCAATTCATAGCGCCCTCGTCCAATCATCGTAAAGGCGCAATTCATAGCGCCCAATGTAGGGGTGCCATTCATGGCACCCAGGAAGCGAGAATACACATGACATCCGGCAAATACCAGCGTCTCATGGCACTATCTGACGAACAGGGAGTCATTGCGGCGCTGGCAATAGACCAGCGCGGATCGTTGAAGAAGGCCCTGACAGCCCTCACCAATCGAGAGGTTACCACGCACGAAATTAAGGAATTCAAAACGCAGGTAGCTGAGGTTCTTACTCCCTACGCGAGCGCGATATTGCTTGATCCTGAGTATGGATTGGGAGCTGCCAGGCATCGTGCGAACGGCACTGGCTTGCTCTTAGCATATGAAATATCAGGCTATGACACAACAAAGCGTGGGCGGTTCCCTGCGCTGAGTCCAACATGGTCGGTAGCTCGATTAATCGAGGCTGGAGCAGATGCTGTCAAAGTACTGATGTATTATGATCCCGACGATGATATGTCCATTAACGACGTGAAACATGCTTTTGTAGAGCGCATTGGCGCAGAGTGCCAGGCCTTTGACGTTCCCTTCTTCCTGGAAGTTGTCAGCTACAGTGATAGTATCGGAGATGAGAAGGGTCTTGCATTTGCTCAGGCGAAACCGCAGAAGGTCGTGAAATTGACGCGGGAATTTTCTCGACCGCGCTACGGCGTTGACATACTCAAGCTGGAAATTCCCGTTAATATGCAATTTCTCATGCAGGATAATGCCAGCAAACCGTATGCCTACACACGTGAAGAAGCTAAACAGTACTTCCGTGATGTCGGGGCAGAAGCACGAATACCCTTTATCTTTCTCAGCGCCGGAGTCAGCGACACGCAGTTCCTCGCATCATTGGCGCTGGCGAATGAAGCGGGAGTTCCCTACGCGGGAGTACTCTGTGGTCGGGCGACGTGGCAGGATGGCATTCCTGTCTATGTGAAAGGTGGTGTTCAGGCGTTGCGTGCCTGGCTGGAAGGCGAGGGAAGGCACAATATCGAGGCACTGAACAGCGTATTACGCAATGGAGCGCAGCCGTGGTGGAATCGCTATGGTGGTCGGGAGAATGTTGCTAACGTAGCTTCACTTCAATCTGGTAAGAGCAACCAGGGCAATTCATAACAATAGTGGTGTATGGCAACGGAGATGCAACATTCATGAAGATAGCAACAGTGACGCTCAACCCGGCAATTGACCAGACAGTCAGAGTTGATAACTTTCGACCAGATGAAGTCAATCGCGCCCAGGCGATCAACGTTGATGCCAGTGGTAAGGGAGTCAATGTTGCTTCATTTCTGACGGACTACGGCTATGAAACGGCGGTGACAGGGTATCTTGGTGAGGGGAATAGCGATATCTTCGAGCAGTTTTTCGCATCTAAAGGGATAGATGATTGTTTCGTTCGTATTCCCGGCAACACGCGCATCAATGTAAAAGTTGTTGATGAGGTGAACCAGCAGACAACAGATATCAATATGCCCGGTCAAACCCCTCCCGATGAAGCGATACATGCACTGCTCCATACGATTGAGCAACTGTCAAACTCATGTGACTGGTTCGTATTGTCTGGCTCACTGCCGCCCCATGTGCCTGTCACATTTTATGCGACAATCATTAACCAGCTCAAGCGGCAACAAAAGCGTATCATCCTGGATACAAGCGGGGAAGCCTTGCGCGAAGGGATACAGGCAGGCCCGACTATTGTCAAGCCAAATATTGAGGAGCTACAACAACTCTTTGGACATTCTTTGCTGAGCGAGACTGAAATTCAACATGCTGCCCATCAACTTTTGAACGCAGACATTACGCTGGTCGTTGTCTCAATGGGAAAACAGGGCGCGATGTTGATTGAACAGGCTGCAACGCTTATCGCGACCCCGCCGAACATAACGGTGAAGAAGACCTTCGGAGCTGGAGATGCGATGGTCGCCGGTCTCGTTGCGGCACAAATACAGGGATTGAGCCTGGCTGATTGCGGACGCCTGGCTACGGCATTTTCTCTGGGGGCAATTGCGCATCTCAGCTACAACCTGCCTCCACGCGATATGCTCTGGCGCTATTCTCAACAGGTAGATATCAGAAAATTGTAAGCAGTCCTCTTATTAACGTTATTTGCAACAGTGTTTTGTAAAGAAAGAAAGAAGGAAAAAGTATGAGTGAATTTTCAAATAGACGCTATCACCGCCTCTTTGGTGAAGATGGACGCTCGGTCGTCATTGCTATGGATCATGCATTTACTGATGGCGCTATCCCAGGATTGGAAAGCCCGCAACAGGTACTGGAGCAAATCGTAGCAGGTGGCGCTGATACGATCCTGACCAGCATTGGCATTGCGCGACATTTTAGCAAGCAGTTGAAAGATGTCGGCGTTATGATACGCTGTGATGGTGCCACGTCGCCTCTACTGGAACACCCACGACAACTCCTGCTCGGCATTGAAGATATTCTTACCATCGGGGCCGATGCCGCCGCCGCTATGTATTTTCCAGGCATCGTCAACGGTCATAATTCAACGATCTACTTCCCTCAACTGGCTTCAGAAGCGCACCGGTGGAATGTTCCTATCATGGCAGAGGCCTTGCCTTATGGTTTCGAGGATCATCCTTCCGCTCGTGAGGTAGGTGCTGTCGCAGACACATGCCGCATGGCGGCTGAAAACGGGGCCGATATCGTCAAAACCTTCTATACTGGCGAACGCGAAAGTTTCAAAAAGGTCATTCGCTCCTGTTATCTGCCGGTACTGGTCTTAGGTGGACCCAAAACGCGCAGCGACCGCGAATTCCTGACCTCCATTCGTGATGCCATGGATGCAGGGGCTTCCGGCGTCGTCATTGGTCGTAACGTCTGGCAAGCCCCATCTCCTGTAGCTATGGCACAGGCCATCGTCGCGCTTGTTCACAAGGATGCCAGCGTGGATAACGCACTCTCAATTTTGCAGGATGGTTTGTAGGGACCGATTATGCGAGTTAAATTAATTACTTTGGTCAGGGCGCGGGCCGATAAATCGGCCCGCGCCCCCTGGATGCTATTGTGGCATTCCCAGATTATTTCGTGAATGTTCATTATCGCGCTCATAAAGGAGCATTGATATGTACCTGGTTGGCATTGATGTTGGCACAACGAATACTAAGACGGTCATTTTCGATAGCGAAACCGGGCATATTTCTGCTGTCGGCAGCAGTCGCACCATAGTTCGACATCCTACCCAGGAATGGAGCGAATTTGACGCGGAAGACCTGTGGAAAACTGTCTTGCAGAGTATACAGGATGCCATTCAGCAGTGCGATTCCCCTGAGCGCATTCGTGCCATCTCTGTTGCCAGCATGGGGGAATCGGCATTCCCCCTTGATGCTGATGGCAACGTCCTGTATCCTGCCATTGCCTGGTACGACCGGCGGACCGTCCCGGAAGGACAGTGGTGGGAGCAGACTGTAGGTCGCGAGCGCATCTACTCCATCACCGGCCATATTCCACAGGCGACCTTTGGCGTCAATAAACTGCTCTGGCTGCGCAATCATGCTCCACGCATATTTGAGCGCATCCATTCGTGGCTCAATATCGAAGATTTCATCCTGTGGAAGCTCAGTGGCAGTATCGCCACTGATTATAGTATCGCCTCACGCACCATGCTCTTCGACCAGCAAACGCTCACCTGGTCAGAAACCCTCCTCCAGCAGGCAGGGTTGCCTGTAGAGTGGTTTCCAGCAGCCTATTCCAGTGGAACTGCTATTGGCACTTTGCGCAAAGATGTCGCTGAACAGACTGGCATACCGCAACAGGCAATTGTGAGTACGGGAGGACACGATCATCTCTGCGGTGCGCTGGCAGCAGGGG
>DATGJV010000574.1:0-6461 GCA_035295005.1 Ktedonobacteraceae bacterium
AAACCTGCTGGAACGGGTTGTAGATAGGGATCGAGCAGGTAGACCTGAACATTGGCAAGCGGACGACCGATAGAAGGCGGCTCGTTGCTATGACACTCGGCGACAGTAGCACTGACCGTCGTCTCAGTCGGGCCGTATTCATTGAAGAAACGACGCCCTTGCGACCAGCGTGCAACCAGGTCGCCAGAAAAAGGTTCCGCGCCGACAATTATCTTGCGCACGTGTGGAAGATCGGTCTGCGGCAACAGAGCCAGCGCTGGCGGAGGTATGGTCAGCGTGGTAATGGCTTCTCGCTCGAGGAAAGCAAGTAAATCCTCGCTATGTTGAAGCTGCTCGCGGTCACCCAGGCAAAGAGTTGCCCCGGCCTGGAAGGTGGTAGCAATCTCGGTAAGGGAAGCATCAAAGCTTAATGAGAGCCATTGAATTGCACGTGTATCTGCCTGTTCACCACGGCGAGCGGCCTGTGCCTGGGCGAGATTGCACAAACCTTGATGTGTTACCATGACGCCTTTCGGGCGCCCTGTTGAACCGGAGGTATACATAATATAAGCCAGAGAATCTGGCTGCACATGACTTGCAGGATTCGAAGCTGCATAACGCTCGATCCGTTGCCATTCCCGGTCCAGGTAGACTTCGAGCAGGTCAGGGTAGTCGGGTAGACATGGGCGCAGCTCCTCATGCGCTAAAAGGACAGAAATGGAGGCGTCTTCAAGCATAAAAGCCAGGCGTTCCTGTGGATAGGCCGGGTCGAGGTGTACATAAGCACCACCGGCTTTGAGTATACCCAGAATAGATACAATCTGATCGAGAGAACGATTCAGCAAGAGGCCCACCCGGTCGTCCGGGCCTATGCCGAGCGATTGCAGGTAATGGGCAAGACGATTGGCACGCTGATTGAGACCGGCATAAGTGAGCTGTTCTGCTTCATTGACAAGGGCTATGGCATCGGGAGTAGTATGCGACCATCCTTCAACGATGTGATGCATGCAGTGGGCAGATAGCACCTGGCGGTCAGCATTCCATTCCAGGAGAACCTGACGACGCTCGGCTGGCGTTAACAGCGGCAGGTCTGCCAGGCGTACCTGCGGATTGGCGGTACAGTTCTCCAGTAGCGTCTGAAAATGTCCTGCCATACGCGCAATAGTAGCCTCGTCAAAAAGGTCTGTATTATACTCGGCAAAACAGCGTAGACCAGACGAGGTTTCACGCACCCCCAGAGTCAGGTCAAACTTCGCGGTATTACTCTCCACACCAAATGTTTCCAGGGAGAGACCGGGTAACTCTATGGACTCCACCGGGACGTTCTGCACTACCAGCATCACCTGGAAAAACGGCGGATGGCTCAAACTGCGTTCAGGCCGTAGCTCCTCGACGAGTTTCTCAAAGGGTACATCCTGATGCATATAGGCATCCAGAGTAATATCATGTACCCTTTGCAACAGTTCACGATAAGTCAGGTCGGCGTTCACTTCTGTACGCAGGGCCAGCATATTCAAGAACAATCCAACAACACCCTCGGTCTCACGCTGGACACGGCCGCTGGTGGGAGTACCAACTACGATATCGGACTGATTGCTATAACGGAACAGGAGAACCTGAAAAGCCGCCAGCAGGGCCATAAAGGGCGTTACCCCCTCTTCACGACTCAGCGTATGAAATCGCTGAGTCAGTGAGAGGGGAAGATGAAACATATAGATAGCGCCGTTGTAGGTCTGGAGGGCGGGCCTGGGCCGGTCGGTTGGCAATGCCAGCATCAGAGGCGCGTCCGCAAGTTGATGTCGCCAGTACGCCAGTTGCTGCTCCAGAATGTCACCTTGCAGCCACGAGCTTTGCCAGGTTGCATAGTCCGCGTATTGTATGGGCAACGAAGGTAATATGACTGGCTGCCCACTCAGGTGAGCGGTATAGAAAGCACTCAACTCCTGCAACAGAATCTCCATTGACCAGCCATCGGCAACAATATGATGCAGCGTCAAGAGGAGTACATGCTCCTGCTCGTTCAGCCTGAATAGCGTCGTGCGCACCAGGGGGCCGCGTTGCAGATCGAATGGCTGCCTGGCCTCCTCACGAGCCAGATCGTTGATCGTCTCTTCATGCCGGCTCATGCTGTTGGTGCCAGCCAGTTGAATGACCGGAAGGGGAAGCGGCAATGTCGGGGCAATAATCTGCACCGGTTGCCCCTCATGCAGTGCAAAGGTGGTGCGCAAGGTCTCGTGCCGTTGAACCAGGGCCTGCAAGCTTCGTTCCAGCGAGGCCACATTCAGGGAACCTCTCAGGTAGAGCATGCCTGGCATAGTATAGAAAGGGTTGCCCGGCTCAAATTGAACCAGAAACCAGAAGCGTTGCTGCGCAAAAGAGAGAGGAAGAGGAGCTTTACGTTCCGTGCGCGGTATGGAAGGAATGCGTTGCCCGCTTGCCTGTCGCCGTTGCTGCTCGATCCGTGTAGCGAGAGCGGCAAGCGTAGGGGCATCATACACAGCACGCACGGGAAGCTCGACCCGGAGCGCCTCACGCAGACGAGCAACAATCTGCGTTGCCTGCAAAGAATGGCCTCCGAGCTTGAAAAAGTGGTCAGCCCGCCCCACCCGCTCAAGGCGCAGGACTTCACACCAGATCACCGCCAGAATCTCCTCCACGGGCGTGCGAGGCGGGATATAGATATCTGACTGTGTTAGTTTCTGTTGAGGGGAAGGTAAACTACGAATATTCACCTTCCCGCCAGAGGTGCGGGGTAAAGCCTTTAGTGGTACAAAGAAGGCCGGAATCATATAGGATGGCAGGGTATCCTGTAAGTATTGACGCAGGCGCGTTACAAGCATCGGTTGTTGCTCGCTCGCAACGATATAGGCAACAAGAACTGTTTCGCCAGGGGTATCTTCGCGGGCAAGCACCAGCGCTTCGCGAACGGAGGGATGTTGTAACAGCCGGGCCTCGATCTCGGCAGGCTCAATGCGAAAGCCGCGAACTTTTACCTGAGCGTCACTGCGTCCAAGCAATTCAATAATTGGCTCCGGGAGGGATGTAGAGGCGGAGGCCCATGTGATTACCCTCGCACGGTCTCCTGTACGGTAGAGACGCGCCCCAGGTATAGTGCTGAAAGGGTTGGGCAAGAATCGCCCGGCTGTCAGCGCAGCATTACGTAGATAACCACGCCCCAGGCAGATGCCTCCGATATAGAGTTCGCCAGGCATACCCGGCGGCACAGGCTGCAAACGCTCATCCAACACATATGCCTGTATACCGGCAAGCGGACGCCCCACGGGAACCGGGGCATGGCTCTCGTCTGGAGTAGATATCCAGTCAGGAGCATAAAGCAGCGCAGTGATGGTAGTTTCGGTGAGTCCATACGCATTGTATAGCGCAACTCGCTCACCGACGAGGCGCTGCCAGAGAGCAAGCCGCACAGCTAAAGCTCTCTCGCTGCCAATAACCACCAGGCGTAGATTAGCAGGAAGAACCATGCGGGTATGGGCAACGTCAATAACCCACTCATGCCAGTAAGTAGAGGGCAAATTGAGAACAGTCAAAGCTTCTCTGTCAATAAAATCCGAGAACTCACGTGTCGAAGGAGCGATTGTCTCGTACCACATAACCACGCTCGCTCCATGTGTCCAGGAAGGCAGTAGCTCCTCCAGTGACACATCGAAACTCGTAGAGGCAAATTGCAGCACTCGATCCTGTTCCCGCAGACCATAGGCAGAGCCGACCACCCGTGCATGATGTAGCAGCGCCTGGTGTGAAACAACGACGCCTTTCGGCGTGCCGGTTGAGCCAGAGGTATAAATGATGTAGGCAGCATTTGCCGGTCGAATCTCTATGACCGGAGGATCGTCGCAAACAGGCGTGGATAGCTCGCGCTCGACATCAATGCAGAGCGTGCGCACGTTCATAGCATCGAAGAGCTTCTCGTGTGTGGCCAGGGTAAGCACGATGGGAGCCTGGGTTTCAGAGAGCATGAAAGCCAGGCATGCCTGTGGAAAACCCTGGTCAAGCGGCAGATAGACACCACCAGCCTTCAGAATGCCCAGCAGGGTTATAGCCAGCTCGCCTGAGCGTCCCATGCAGACGCCGATACAGGTCTCATCTCCTACCCCTAGATTACGAAGATGGTGCGCCAGTTGATTTGATCGCCGCTCCAGTTCGCCATATGTCAAAGAACAATCGCCACAGACAAGCGCGACCTTTTCTGGAACCTGCAGCGCCTGCGCTCGCACTAAGTCCATGATCGTTACAGCTTCGCTTGCATCGTTACGCTTGCTCACTCGCTCCGCCATGAATGGCAGCTCCGTAGATTTGTCGTATGCCTGTGTACTGTTCAATTCATTGAGCAGACGCTGTTGTTCCTCCTGCCCCAGTAACGTAATATCCCCCAGGTACGGCATGGGATGATGCATCATCTCAACGAGGATTGTACGCAGTTGTTTCAGCATGCGCTCAATTGTATAGACTGAAAAACGCGCTATCTCATATCCCAGTTGGACTTTCAAGCCCTGCTCCCCGGTCAATCCAACGACTAAAACCAGCGGATAGTTCGTCTGCTCCAGAGTCTGCACAGCGGTAATACGGATGCTATTATTCTCGTCCTGCGTTCTATCGAGGGGATAATTCTCGAAGACGACCAGGCTTTCAAAGAGGGAAAGTTCACGCGGCACTTCGCTCCAGCCCTGTACCTGCACCAGGGGGCTATAGTCATACTGGCGAGCCTCTAGCTGTTGCTCCTGCAGCTGCCTTAACCAGATGCCCAGTTCTTCGTGCGGTGCAACCTGCACGCGTACAGGCAGGGTATTGATAAACAGTCCGATCATCTTCTCAGAACCGGCGAGGTCGAGCGGACGGCCGGCGACGGTGGCCCCAAAGACAACATCCTGCTCCCCGCTATAGCGACTCAATAGAATCGCCCAGGCCCCTTGAAACAGCGTATTCAGAGTCAGTTGATGGTATCGCGCAGCAAGACGCAATGCTTCAGTCTCTTCAGTTGAGAAGGTAAAACCTCGCAATCGCACCGGCCTCCCACCCTGCAAGGGCCTTCCGAGGAGACCATCGCTGCGAAGAGCGGAATCACCCTCATCCGCTTTCAGCGAGCCAGCATCCTCTGACCAGCCATGATCGGAGATGGGCAGCGGTGTTGGTGCCATAAACCCCTGGAGATAGGAGCGCCAGAAGACTTCGGCATCTTCAAGTCTGCGCCGACGTAGCCAGGCAATATAGTCCTGAAATAGCCGCCGTTGCTCCAGAACCGGTTCGCGCCCGCAATGCAGCGCCTCGTACAGAGAAAATACCTCCTGGAGTACGGCGACCAGTGACCAGCCATCGAGCAAGATGTGATGATGTGAGCAGACAAAATAGCAAGCCTCGTCGGAAAGGCGCAGGAGTATCAGACGCATAAGTGGGGCCTGAACCAGGTCAAAGCCCTGCTTACGATCATTCGCCAGCAACGTTTCCAGGCGATTCAACTGTTCAGATTCAGAAAGACCATGCCAGTTCTCCTCTCGCCAGGAAGAAGGAACGGAGCGGTAGACAACCTGTAACGGCTCATCTACATCCATCCAGAGGAAGGCCGTGCGCAGAGGCGGATGCCGCAGCACAGTTCGTTGCCAGACCTCATAGAAGAGTTGTGGATCTAGTCGCCCTTCCAGCCTACATACAAATTGCCCGATATATACTCCCGAATCGGGAGCGTACAGGGTATGAAAGAGCATACCCCGTTGCATGGGTGAAAGCTCATAGAGATTTTCAATATTTTCTGTTGTCATTCAGTTCGCCTCCAGCCAGTTAGACTGAACTATCATTCATCTCTACCAGAGATTAAAGCCCATTCCAGTCAATGAAAGGCGCAGGATGCACCAGCGGGCTATGCAACAGCACCACAATAGTTTCGTGTTCTTCCAGTGATATTTTGCGCGGATCACCGCTATAAATATGTTCGTTGCCACTGGCATCAAATATCTCAAAGACGAGAGGTTGATCTACTGTGGCACGATAGCCTGAGATCTGTGTTCTACTGAGCGGCTGTCCCCATATATCGAAGAACTGGCCCAGATAGCATGTGCGATTATCGAACAACTCCGCGTGGATGATGTTATCGTTCTCATAGACATGCAGAGGATAGAGGCAGTTCGTCCGGCCATGTGAGGCAAAGGCGACAACCCCCGGTTGTGGAGGAGCGACGATACCAATGCCGGCGGGAAGAGCTAGAGCTTCATTGTTTACATAGACGCTCAAGTGAATACTCAGGTGGCTTTGCGAACCAACTGTTGGTTCGCAGCGCAGACCATCCACTGGCTGTCCTGTGGCCGCCTGTTGCCGGGCAAGCTGAAACTGCGCGGTAGCCTGATAGGCTGGCGTGGCGAAGGCCACAGGTGTAATGAAAAGTATGGCAAGGAGCAGCCCTGTACAGGAGATCAATACCTGCGTTCTCCTGATATGGGATTTACCCTGTGCGGGTCGGCCCTGTGCTTCCG
>DATGJV010000575.1:0-6040 GCA_035295005.1 Ktedonobacteraceae bacterium
GCTTAATGAAGGTTTACGCAATTTCCTGGATGGCACCAAGCCGTCCAGGAAATTGCGTAAACCTTCATTATTTCATAAAAGGATTAGTTATATGCCAAATGCCTACCGACAGGAAAAATTGGGCGAATTGATCGCGACTGAACTGAGTGATCTATTGCGCACTCGCGTGAAAGACCCTCGCGTCGGTTTCGACAGCATCACCCGCGTTGAAATGAGCGGCGATCTGCGCTACGCAAAAGTCTTTGTCAGCGTCATGGGCGATAACGATGAACAGAAAGAGACCATGAAGGGGCTGAAAAATGCCACCGGTTTCTTACGCCACGAACTCGCCAGCCGCCTCACGCTGCGCTTTATGCCAGAACTTGTCTTCAAACTTGACCACTCAATAGAAGAAGGTTCACGCATCCTTGAACTCATTAATAAGGTCGAACGGGAAGATGCCGCGCAAGCACAAACAGCACAACAAACACAGGCAGATATGTAGAGGATGGCAGCAGTGACAACACAAATAAACAGAAATACAGATATTCCATACACACTCAATACCTTTATTGACCCGACACTCGTACAACAGGCAATGGCTCTGATAGAGCCAGCGCAACGAATCGCGCTTATCGCCCACGAGCATCCCGATGGGGATTGCCTCGGCTCGGCACTTGGATTCGCTCATATTTTGCGTCAGACAGGGAGAACCTGTGTGGTGGCATGCGCCGACCCTGCTCCCGGCAACCTCGACTTTCTCCCAGACATTGGCGAACTTCAGCACACACTTGAAGGTGAGAATTTTGACCTCATCATCGCGCTTGATGCCAACGAGCTTATCCGTTTTGGCTCATTATATGAGCAGCATCGCGCCTATCTCGACTCCGCCCTTATCTTGAACATTGATCATCACCTCGGCAATCGTGGCTGTGGGTTGGTCAACATCATTGACCCAATTTCTTCGGCAACTGCCGAATTGCTCGTGCTGTTTCAGCAGCAAGCCAACCTGCCCATGAATCGGGACGCCGCGCTCTGTCTGCTCACTGGCATCATCACCGACACCAGTTCGTTTCAGTTCACCAACACCACTCCGCGCACACTGGAGGTCAGCGCCTACCTTATGCGTCATGGCGTCATTCCCGAAACGATTGTGCAGCCCATTTTCCGCACTCGTTCCCTGGCCCAGGAGCGATTCCGTGCGCAGGTAATCACCAACGCGCAAACAACCAGAAGCGGACGCATCATCTGGTCATTCGCCACCAACGCCACGCTCGCGGCCACCGGAGCCACACCCGATATGGACGACAACTCCTCCGGCATGCTGCGCGACATAGAAGGCGTGCAAATCGCCGCCTTCCTGAAAAGCTACGACGATCCCGCCATCACGCGCCTGAGTCTGCGCAGCGCCGCACCCTACAATGCCGCCGACATCTGCCACACCATCGCCAACGGCGGTGGTCACGCTCGCGCCGCCGGAGCCACTATTCCCCTACCTTTGCAAGAGGCCATCACGCTGGTAGTGGCAGAACTGGAGCGCGTTATGGATGCTCAAGATGCTCAGGCACGATAACCATGATAGACGGAATACTGAACATCAACAAATCCACCGGCATGACCTCGCACGATGTGGTAGCGAAGGTGCGCAAGCTGCTCAAACAGAAGCGCGTCGGTCACGCTGGCACACTCGACCCGGCAGCAAGCGGCGTCCTGCCTATCTGCGTCGGTCAGGGAACTCGCGTCGCCGAATACCTCAGCGAAAGCGGCAAAGCCTATGCGGCTGACATCCTCTTCGGCGTCGTCACAGATACTTACGACGCTGAAGGTACAATCGTGCGCACCGCCAGCACCGAAAACCTTACGCTTGAGCAATTACAGAAGGCATTGACTGGTTTTCTCGGCCCACAGATGCAGATGCCGCCACTTTACTCCGCTATTAAATTGCAAGGGCAACCCGCCTACAAACGTATGCGTGCCGGTGAAGAAATCACGCTTGAGCCGCGCCCCATTGTCCTTACACAACTCAATATACTCGCATGGCAACCACCCCAACTGACGCTCGCCATCGAGTGCAGCAAAGGCACCTATATCCGCTCCCTTGCCTACGACCTCGGCGAACGTCTGGGTTGTGGCGCTCATCTCGCAGGACTTATCCGTACTCGCAACGGCCCCTTCATGCTCTCCGACAGCATTACCCTCGACCAATTAGCGGAAGCTGCCGAGAATGGCAACGTCGAGCAATACTTGCACGCCGCCGATAGCGTCTTACAACACTATCCCGCTCTTACACTTGACACCGCAATCACTGAGCGCGTTTTGCACGGCAACGCTTTTCCATATGCTACTGATGATATTGAAACAACGGCTGAATCGGCTCGTGTGTATGATGCAAATGGGCGGTTTGTGGCAATCGCGGAGTGGGATGCGGAACGAGGGATGTGGCAGCCGACGAAGGTATTTTTCGGAGTATAATGTAATATTAGGATGGACGCTCAAACACTGATAGTGAATTAAGGGGTTGTGACATAACGAAAGGGAAAGCAGATGCAAGAACAGGTGAAGCAACAACATATTCCGGTCAAGGTCTATAGAACAGACGGTCGCTTGATGATCGCAGCGCCGATGGCTGGATTAGAACCCGAAAATATTCTGGTCGAAGTCACCAATGATGGTCGCATCATTCTCCACGGCGATCAGCGTGCGATGCTGAAGGATATCAAGGAACTACTGCTCGATGAATGGAGTGTGGGAATCTATCACCGTGAGCTTGCACTCCCGGTCTCGGTCAATGCCGTGTGTGCCAACGTCACCTATGGCAATGGCGTGCTGATGGTGACCTTGCCCATCAGCGACCAGACATCCCCCGCACGACTGACGCTCGAACGGGTCACTCCTACCCACGGGGAACACAGAGGCAACTCTGGTCACTTTGCGACTTGCGTTCAGACATAACTGAAGGAGTCTGTTGTATCAGTATGGAGTCTTGTACCGACTTCCAAAAAGGAGACCATGCCATGAACGAGACCGGCGACATAGGCAAGGGGAGAGAGTTTGCCACAAACACCACATATTGAGCAACATTTTACAGCAGGGGCAACCATTAGAGACATCGTAATTGGTATGTCCGATGGGTTAACCGTTCCATTTGCCCTGGCGGCAGGACTCTCCGGTGCGGTGAGTTCCACCGCTATCATTGTCACGGCAGGTCTGGCCGAAATTGTCGCCGGTTCCATCGCAATGGGATTGGGCGGTTATCTCGCTGCTCGGAGTGATGCAGAGCATTATGATAGTGAGCGCAGACGAGAACAATTGGAAATCAAAGAGATGCCCGAAGCGGAAAAGGCAGAAGTCATGGCGGTCTTTACATCGTATGGACTGACCGTAGAGGAAAGCGCACCAATCGTTGAAGCGTTGAAGAAGCGTCCTGCTGCCTGGATTGATTTTATGATGCGCTTTGAACTGGGCCTGGAAATGCCGGACCCTAAACGGGCGCTCACCAGTGCGCTCACGATTGCTGGTTCCTACATTGTTGGTGGCTTAATCCCACTAAGCCCGTATATCTTGCTCTCGACAGCGCACACCGCTCTCATCGCCTCAGTTGTGATGACCCTGCTGGCACTGCTCGTGTTTGGCTATGTGAAAGGCCATTTTACAGGTACGAAGCCGTTGCGCAGTGCGCTCCAAACTGCACTCATTGGCGGACTTGCCGCCGCAGCCGCCTTTCTCATTGCCCGTGCGATTTCTTAGGGATGAATATAAGAATACTTTGCTTTAGGCAGAAAGGCAGAGATATGAGTTCGCTTCGATTAGTCCTGAAGCAGAGGATAGCAATGATCGGTGTGACAATCTGAACAGATGAAATGAAAGGGAGCGTTGACCTTTCACTTCAAAACTTCAAAAAAAGCCACCGGGTTTTCTGTTTCACTTGTGATATACTATATAGGTTTTACGAAGAAGACCTGTAGAAAGGATTGGTAAGAACGAAGAGGACGAAGAGCATGAATAAGACCTTGACCAGTATGCAGGAACAAGAACAGGATTACTTTACCCCGGCAACTCGTGAAGCCTTCCGCATGGCCCAACGGGAAGCTGTATGGATGAATGCCGCAGAGGTCACGCCAGAGCATCTCTTTCTTGGCGTCCTCGCTCAGGATGGCGATGGGGTCGCGGAGGTATTCAGCACGTTACGACTGGAGCAAGAGGTGCTTCGCCAGCAGGTAGCAACTATTTTTCCTTCGCACGGTGATGTGGGAGAAGGAGACGAGCAGGATATCCCGTTGTCCAGCGAGACACAAACCTGCCTTGAGTGGGCCATCTCTTTTGCAACGCATCTGCATGTCTCAAGCGTCCAGTTAGAGCATGTCTTACTGGGGAGTATACGTCATCCGCGTCTTCAATCGCTCCTGGCATTGTTCTTGCTCAATGCCGGAGGCATCCTCCCCTCCTATGTGACTGATCGTTCGGGGCCAGCCTACACTGCGACAATAGATCAGTTTATTGCATCGAGAATTCGTCGCCGGCGCATAGTGCGTTCCAACCACAGTGTTTCCAGCAGCATCCTTAGCAGTTTCGAGCGTCCCACGATCACCTTCTCCGATATTGTAGGGTTTCAAGGAGTAAAGCAAGAACTACGAGAAGTGATAGACTTTCTCAGAAACCCGCAGCTGGTGCAACAGAACATGCGCACGTATCTCTATGGACTGCTTCTGATTGGCCCGACTGGTAATAATCGAACGCTCATTGGACAGGCAATAGCCAGTGAAGCGGTTGTGCCGCTGCTCTCACTCTCCATTCCCGTCCTTTTTGAGATGGTAAACTCTGAGAATGGCAACTACACAGAAATTTTCGGCGACGTTCGTTCGCTTCGTGAGCCGGGCCACGCTGAAAGAGAGACGATGGCTCAAAGCGGACGTCACATGATCCATGACATCTTTGAGCAAGGGAAAAAGATATCTCCCTGTATCATTCGTATTGACGAGCTTGATACGTTAGCAAGCTCAGAGATGAAAGATGTGTGTGAGCAGTGGCAGAGCCAATTACGGATCGAGATGGATGGATGCGACATCCATCCAGCGATGGCAATAATGGCAACGGTTAGCCAACGTGAGCAGATTGAGCAGTTGCCATTGTTACCCGGTAGCTTTGCTCATACGGCGACCCTCGATCAGACAGATATGTTGAAGGATAAGCTGCCATGACAACGCAGGAAACCGAGAGACAACGAGCAGAGAAAAGCTTGCAGGATGGTATAGAAGCATACAATGATGGCAAGTTCGATATAGCAGCAGAAGCTTGCACCGACGCAGAAATACGCTTCCGCTTCCTCGGTGATGTGAAGCACGCAGGCGATAGTTGCTCCTTGCTTGCCGATGCGCAAAGGCAAAATAACCAGTTAAAACAGGCGGTCATAAGTTATCAACGGGCAGTGAAGCTGTACCAGGAGGCCAGTACACCTCTGAGCGAGGCGAGTAGTGTCCTTTCTCTAGGACATGTTGAGCGGCAACAGGCTCATCTGGATAAGGCACAAACTGCCTATCTACAGGCACAAAACATCTGTCGAACACAGCAAAACACGCAAGGTCTGGGATACGTGGCTCTGGCACTGGGGCATATTGCCTTGCAGCAAGGCCACATCGCGGACGCGACAGAGCAGTATCAGGAAGCCCTTCATCATTTTCATGCAGCAAATGACGTCATCAATGAAGCTGCTGCCAGCCGCAGTCTGGGCAATGTTCAATCTCTGGCGCAACATTTCGCGGAGGCGGAGGCAAGTTATAAACACGGCCTGGAAGTGTATCGTACTCACAGTGATCATTTCGGCACTATTGATACATTAACAGGTCTCGGTCGCATGTATCTTGAAGAGGAGCAGTTTGAGCAGGCCACAACCATCTTTACAGAGGCGTTCAACCTGACTCTAGCTATTGAGTATGCACTGGGACAGGCCGATGCACAACTTGGACTGGCGGAAGTCAGCTTGCTCCAAAGTCGTATTGACCAGGCATTGACTGCCGCAACATCCGCTTATCAGCAATACGCTGACGAACACAATGCACCGGGT
>DATGJV010000576.1:0-5144 GCA_035295005.1 Ktedonobacteraceae bacterium
GGCCATGCTGCACGAGTTATCGCGCAAGCGACATGCGATGCTGTTCTCGTCGGGGGTTGCGAGGCTCCTTTAACGCCGTATACCTTTGCCTCTCACCAGGCTTCGGGCCTCATTTCGCCAGAGGACGGCCCCTATCCGTACCGCCCCTTTGATGCCACCCGTAGCGGGCCAGTGGTTGGTGAAGGCGGCGCGGGCTTCTGTGTTGAGAGCAAGGAACATGCGCTGCAGCGCAATGCCCATGTGTACGCGGAGATCGCCGGTTGGGGGCAATCTTTTGATGGCGTGCTGACACGCGAACCGGCGAGCGATGGCAAAGCCTATGCACGAGCAATCGCGCAGGCTCTTCAGATGGCGCGGATAGAGCCTGGGGATATAGACTGGATTCTCTGCGATGGTCTGGGAACGCGGGAAGGGGATATCGCTGAAGTGAGGGCGCTGCAGAGCGTCTTTGGTGACGCGCTCGCCAACATTCCGGCCTCTGCTCCCAAATCAATGATTGGTCGCCTCTTCAACGGGGGCTCAACGGTTGATGTTGCCTCTGCATTACTTGGAATGCAGAATGACATCGTACTGCCCACCGTTGGCTTCGCGCAACCCGATGCTAACTGCCCGCTCGATTGTGTCCCCAATCACACACGCTCTAAACGTTTGCACTACGTACTTGTCGGAGCGCGGGGGTTTGGGGGTTTTAACTCGGCCCTGATCTTAAAACGCCCGGCTTAGTCGGCTTGATCAGCTTCATTGGCTGAATCGGCTCCTCAAGGCCGAACACCTGGCATGTATTAAGGAATAACTGAAAGGAACAGAGCAATGATCGCATCTATACACCGTGCTGCGGTAGACCCATTGAAACAAAATCGCGGAGGACGTTTGCAGGTCCTGCTCAGCCCGAAGTCTGTAGGGACTTCTGCCGGTTTTCTGGGTACGCTCGCATTGGACCCCGGCGAAGTGTTTTTGAAACATTACCACCCCTACAGTGAAGAATGTTTTTATGTTGTGAAGGGCGAAGTGACCATCGAGGGAGATGAAAACACGATTGTCGCCGGGCAAGGAACGGGCGTGTTTATTCCGAAAGATGAGCCTCACCGTCTGCGCAATGCCGGTTCAGAGGAAACCATCCTGGTATTTTTCTGCTCACCCCTGGCACCGTCACCCGCCGAGGGACATGTCATGCTGGAAGAGGTAGATAACGGTGTGGTAAATAGATAAGGAAAAATATCATGAATCTGGATTTATCGGGCAAGCGGGCTCTTGTCACCGGGGGGTTCGATGGCGTTGGGCGGGCCCTCGTAAAGGCCCTTGTACAACAGGGGGTTTCAGTAGCGGCCACGTATTCCCAGGAGAGCAACGTCACTGCCAGCTTCATCGCAGAACTGGAACAGGGGCAAAACGGAAGTTTCGCATTACAGGCAGATGTGAGCGACGCGCAATCGGTCGCCGACATGGCAGCACACGTTGGTGAGAGGTTTGGGCAGATAGATATTCTGGTCAACAATGCATCCATCATGCACCATGCTCCGTTCCAGGCACTGACTCCGCTCGCGTGGCAGCGCGTCCTGGATACCAATCTTACCGGCGTTTTTCTTGTCACACAGGCTGTCCTCGATATGGTGACTGCCGGAGGGGCGATCATCAATGTTTCCGCGTGCCTTGCCGCGGTTGGGATGCGCGGGAAATCGCACTATACGGCGGCAAAAGCAGGCGTGATTGGCCTCACGCGCTCGCTGTGCAAGGAAGTGGGCGCGAAAGGTATTCGCGTGAACGTTGTCGCACCCGGCGTCATTGAGACCGAAGAGCTAGTAGACCTCTCGCCGGAGCAGCGCAAACGCTACGCCTATCTCGCGGCTATCGGTCGTCTGGGGCAGCCAGAGGAGGTCGCGGCTACGGTTCTCTTCCTGGCAAGTGATCTAGCAAGTTTTATTACGGGCGCGACCATCGCAATAGATGGCGGCGTTGGCGGCATTGGAGCTTTTTAGCACCTCTTCTGTGAAGGTGTCATTTTCGGTTGTTCAAGGAGAAAATACGCATGGCAACATTTGTGCTGGTCTTCGGGCGGCTACATCGGCTGGAGGATAAGGAAGCATTTGAGGCGGCTTTTGAGCAGGTAAGCTGTACAGTCGTGGGCAGCGTCCCCGGTATAGTGCGCGATGAGTTGATCCGCGACTGCACCGATCCGTATGCGTACATCATGCTCAGCCAGTGGCAGGATAAAGATGCATGGGCCACCTGGCAACAGGCTCCGATACATGAAGAGCAAGTGGGCAGTATGCAGCAGTATTGGAAAGGCCAGGGCGTGAAAATTTGTAACACAGTATTTTGCGTCGGTCAGGATGTGTAAGAGAGAATTCAGAGGAGGGACGCTTATGTCAACATTCCACGGCGATGATATTGATAACTTACTGCGACCAGAGTATTTAGAAAATCCCTGTCCAGCATTTCAGCAATTGCAGGTCAACGACCCGGTACACTGGAATCCACGCCTCAATGGCTGGATGGTTTCGCGCTATGACGACGTGTTTGCGCTGTTGCAAGACTCACGTCTATCGGCGGTTTCACCCTTTGGCTATATGTTCAAACGCTCACTGACTGAAGAAGAGCAGGTAGCCGTCAGCTTTATCCGGCCTTATGTCGAACAGTCTCTGTTGAATATGGACCCACCGCACCAGACGCGCCAGCGTGCCATTTTAGGAAAAGCTTTTACTCCGCGTCGGCTGGCTCAGATGGGAGAGCGTGTGCAGCAATTTGTTGACGAAATAGTGGACGAGGTGCAGCCGGATGGTAAAATCGAATTGCTGCACCAGTTCGCCTTTCCGTTGCTCTTTAAGGTCATCTTCGCGCTCCTCGGTATTCCGCCAGAGGTGCAACCGGAAGCGAGCCGACTTTTTAACGAGGCATCAAGCCTGATTGTTCAGGTGAACTCCACGCCGTATCCCGCCTCCGAACATCTCTTACGCTTCGCGGAGAATCTGCGCGAGACGGAAGAACTCATTCGACCATTCATTGAGGAACGCCGTCAGCAGCCGCAGGAAGATGTTATCAGCTTAATGGTGGAAGCGGAAAAGCAGGGTGAACTGAGTGAAAAAGAAATCTTTGTCCTCTGTTCCCAGCTGGTCTTCGCCGCCCACGAAACCACAGCAAACGCGATCTGTACCGGCATGTATTCGTTATTGCAAAACCCCGATCAGTTGGAGCGTTTACAGGCGAATCCCGATATTCTGCCCCTTGCCGTCGAGGAACTGCTCCGCTACAGCGCACCAGGGCAAATGCGGCCACGGATCGCGCTCGAAGATATGGAGATTCGCGGTACCCGCGTGCAGAAGGGACAGCGCATTTTCCTTATGTTAGCGGCTGCGAACTACGATGCGGAGCATTTTGCCTGCCCCGCGGCCCTCAATGTCGAGCGTGCCAAAAAAGATCGTATCATGACCTTTGGTCACGGTATCCACTACTGTTTAGGCGGTGCGCTGGCGCGGCTAGAATTGCGAGTGATTTTCCCGACCCTGTTCCATCGCTTGCCAGGACTTAGACTGGCCTCTCCTACCGTGCAATGGCGTCCAAACTTTCTTCTGCGCGGCCTTGTCGCCCTTCCCCTGGAATTCGACCCTCCTGCTGTCCTTGTAGATAGAGACGAAACGAGCAAGGTAGGTGAGGGAAACAAAGCGCACAAAGACGCCGCCTGATTGGACTGATTGCTTGAAATGAAGGGAGAATATTCATGTCATCGCCGGTCGTGCTTATCAACGTGTTTGAAGTGCCTGTTGGTACGGAAAACGCATTTGTTGAGTGGTGGAAGCACTGCTCAGAGGCACTCAAGCAGGAGCCAGGTTTTATTGATGCCAGGCTGCATCGGAATCTGAAAACAGCAGCCCACTTTCAATTCATCAATGTGGCGCACTGGGAAACTGGAGAGTTGCTTGACATCGCTCGTAGCAGGAATCAAGAGATTCTGCAATCCATTCCAGCAGGGAAGGGCTATCCCATGCTCTGTGAAGTAGCCGTACAATACTGATTTTCAATAAAGCTGGCGATGGCGAGGTTCTGATACGCAATGCTTCAAGACCTGGGCTTTGTGATACAAGAGCGTAGCTGAGCAATAGGCGGCATAGATGGGGGAATCCCCACCACTACAGGAGGGGAATCCCGCTAGTGCCTCACGCTGCCGCTCTCTATACTTATCATAGAGAAGCTATAGTTTTGTAGTGTGAACCCGCGTCTTACAGAGACCGAAAGCGAGAGGGTAAAGAACATGTCGTTATTGCAAGGTACACCCGTGCTGTCTGATAAGCAGGGCCTGGCTCATCCACGCGAGCGTGAATATGCTGCTCACTACCGGACCTATTTCTTCGGACAATTCCGCCTGCTTTCCCAGGAGAAGCCCATAAAGGAGACAATGTGGCGCCGGAACAAGGTAAAGGCGCTCCTCAAGTGGTTTTTGCTCAACCCTGGGAAACTCTGCTCCGCCGACGAGTTTATTGATCTTTTCTGGCCCGAAGTGCCGCTGGAAACCGCTTCTGACAACCTGTACGTTACTATCCACTGTTTGCGCCATTTACTCGAACCAGCGTTAAGCCCACGAGAAACGTCTGCATTTATTCGCCGCCAATCCAACAATTTTTACTGGTTTGAGATGGATGAGCGATGGTGGACAGACATCGCCGATGTGCAAGACCTCTTTAATACAGCGAGAGCGTTTGACGCCCGTGGAGATGATGTCCGGGCCTCATTCTATTACCGGAAAGTGGTGAGCCATTGCAGTCTGGGGTTCCTGCCAGAAGATGAGTCCGAGCAATGGTTGCGCTCCTATCGCCAGCATTACGAGTATATTTACTTGCAGGTGCTGGTACGCCTGATCCAGCTTTACCAGCAACGGGATGAGCTGGAGGAAGTACTGGAATACGCCTATCTGGCATTGTCGTTGGACTCGTATTGTGAGCCAGCAATGAAAGCGATCATTGATGCCTACTTCAAACTGGGTAACAGGGGAATGGCTATGCGCAGATTAGATGATTTTGGCTCTTTCCTGCAACAGGAATTAGGGATGGAGCCCAGCAAAGAAATGCACGCGCTGCGCATGAAAATCGTGGGAGAAAGTTAAGCCGGGCGAGCCGATCAATCGGCGGTGGGCACGATGAATCGGCCCCTAC
>DATGJV010000577.1:0-8360 GCA_035295005.1 Ktedonobacteraceae bacterium
AGCACTCATTGACCCGCCACGCACATTGCTCTGTTTCACGTGCGTAGACGTGTTTTCATTCAAAACCACCAGGTGTTTCATTCCTACAATCCTTTTTCGTAAGTAGGGGCCGATTTATCGCGCCCACCGCCGATTTATCGGCAACGTGACCAAGGCCGATAAATCGGCGGTGGGCGCGATAAATCGGCCCCTACTTGTTTGCCAACATATAGTATCGAACTGTTACACCTTATATTTCTCGGCGTCTGAGCGTTTCAGCTCAAGTCCCATACCGGGACGAGACAGGTCGGGATACAGGATACCTTTGACGGGTGTAAGTGCGCCGTCGAAAAACATATGCTCGATACGTGCATGGTCATGGAAGTATTCCAGGTGACGAAACGAGTTGAGTGCGCAGCACGGATGGACATGAATTGACGGACCGCAGTGCGCCGACAATTGCATTGACCGCGCTTCAACCAGTGCGCCAACGCGCATGAAACCAGTGATGCCTGCACAGCGTGTCGCATCTGCCTGCAAGACATCTACCGAGTTGGCTTCCAGCATGTGGCGGAAGTACCACAAATCATAGCCGTATTCCCCTGCGGCGATATCCATGCCCCGCGGTGCTCGATTGCGCACAAAATTCAATCCTTCGAGGTCGTCGGAGGAAACAGGCTCCTCGAACCATGTCACGCCCGATTCGGCGGCAAATATTTCTGCCATCGCCGTCGCTTCTGTGCGACTGTACGCGCCATTGGCATCTACGAAGAGTTCCGTATCAGCCCCGATTGCTTCGCGAGCATCGGCAACTCGCGCCGGATCATCGCCGGGATGTCGTCCAATTTTCATCTTGACACGAGGAATGCCGTCGGCTACCCAGTCTCCAAGTTGGCGTTGCAGCTGTTCGCGTGAATACGAGGTGAAACCGCCGCTGCCGTAGACAGGTGCGCCATCACGCACTGCTCCGAGCAGCGTAACCAGTGGCACATCGAGCAGACGTGCTTTCAAATCCCATAGTGAGTTGTCAACTGCTGCGATTGCCATTGAAGAGATGCCGGGGCGACCGAGATTACGAATAGCGTGTACCATCTCTTTCCAGATGCCTGGAACTGCCATCGCGTCTTTGCCAACGACAATATTTTTGAGTAATTCGTTAATCAGTGTCGCGGTTGCCACATCGGCATAGGTATAGCCCAGGCTGCGTTTGCCTCCTGCTGCCGCCTCGACAATGACAATTGTTGTTTTATCCCAGGTAATGGTGCCATCCGACTCTGGAAAGTCGGTTGGCACAGTGTACGCTGAGACAACAAGATTCTCGATGGCAACTTTTTCGCTGCCAAATCTTGTGCTAGCCATTTCTCCTTACCCTACTTCTCTATCTTTTGTGAGGGAGAATGCCTTCGACGACGCTCTTCACAGACTCTTTGATGATACCCGCTTCTTCGGGATCACCCTTCAACAATGCCGTACTATACATTTTCGCCTCCTTGAAGGTGATGTGCGGCGGTATCGTTGGAATATCAGGATCGGTGTATACGTCCAGCACGACCGGGCGATTAGCGGCTAACGCCTGGTCAATTGCGGGGCCTACATCTTCCGGTTTGTCAACGCGGATACCCATCAATCCAGCGGAGTCCCCAAAACTGGCGTAAGGGAAGTCAGGAATCGCCTGCGTGAGTGGAAGCCGTGGGTCACCCCCCTCAATGCGTAGTTCCCAGGTGACCTGGTTAAGGTCGCGGTTGTTCAATATAATAAAGATGAGATGCGGATTGCTCCAATTTTTCCAGTATTTGCCGACGGTAATCATTTCGTTCAGACCGTTCATCTGCATGGCACCATCACCCGTCACACAGACAACGGTGCGGCCAGGATGCGCGAATTTCGCTCCAATGGCATATGGAACGGCGGCTCCCATCGAAGCCAGGCTGCCGGAGACTGATCCCATCATGCCTTTGCGCATCTTGATGGTGCGACCATACCAGTTCGCGGTTGTGCCGGAGTCGGCAGTGATAATACTGTTATCCGGGAGGCGCGAGGATAGTTCCCAGGCAACTAACTCCGGGTTGATTGGATTCGCGCTTTCATGCGCCCGTGCCTCGATCACTTTCCACCAGTCGCGAATGTCGGATTCGATTTTCTCGCGCCATGAACGGTCGGTCTTTTGTTTCAGTAGAGGAATCAGCGCACGCAGTGACTGGGCGCTATCGCCGACAAGGTTGAGTTCCGTTGGATAGCGCATACCGAGTAAACTGCCGTTAATATCAATCTGGATACCGCGAGCCTGTCCCTCTTTGGGCAGAAATTCAGCGTAAGGGAAATTGGTGCCGACCATAAGCAGTGTATCGCAGTTCATCATCATATTCCAGCTAGGCGTGGTTCCCAGCAAGCCAAGCCCACCTGTGACGAAGGGAAGCGTATCGGGCAACGCTGCTTTCCCAAGCAGGGCTTTTGCCACCCCGCAGCCTAGTAAGTTTGCAACTTCAGCAACTTCATCCCCGGCATGCATTGCACCGGCACCAACGAGGATGGACACTTTCTTACCCTCGTTCAGAATATCGGCAGCCTTTTGCAAATTTTCTCTGGTGGGAACGATATAGGGCGCGGAATAGCCAATACTTGTAATGACGGTATTGTGCTGATGCGGCGGCGTTTCCACCGCGTCCAGGTCCTGTACATCCTTTGGCATGATGATGCAAGTCACGGTTCTCTCGGCAATCGCGGTACGAACCGCGAGGTCAACCAGTTGCCGCATCTGGGTAGCTGACGTACACGTGTGAACGTAGTCACCGGCAACGTCTTTGAACAGGCTCATCAGGTCAACTTCTTGCTGGTAGTAGCCGCCCATAGCGGAACGTGCCGATTGACCAACAATTGCCAGGACAGGCATATGATCCATTTTGGCATCATACAGGCCATTTAGAAGGTGGATCGCGCCAGGGCCAGATGTTGCCATGCAGACGCCAAGTTCACCTGTAAATTTCGCGTGGGCGCTTGCCATGAAGGCTGCCATCTCTTCATGGCGCGGTTGCACCCACTCAAACAGGTCCTGGTGGCGTTCCAGCGCACCCATAATACCGAGAATGCCATCACCGGGGAAGCCGAAAATACGCTTGATGCCCCATTCTGAGAGACGCTTCAACATGTAATCACTTACTTTGTCTGCCATGATAAAATTCCGAACCTTTCTTGTTCAAGGCAATTGTCAAAACATACTTCTATGTTTCTGGCAACCACCACAATTTCAAATTCAAACATTCTGTTTCAGGAAGCTGTTAAATTTCGGCTCCTCTCCCGTAGTACTGAAAATCTTCGCGGAAACCTCCCTGTCCTTCGCCTATATGACTGTAATCCTTGACAAGTTCGATTGAGCGGAGGTATTTCACCATCTTGTAACCAAGTTGCGTTTCGACTCGCAGCCGTAATGGCGCACCATGTGGAATGGGCAATGGCTCCCCATTCATCTCGTAAGCAAGAATTGTTTGCGGATGGTTTGCCAGTTCCATATCAAGTGTTCCGTAAAAGGTATGGTCCTGGGCCTCCTTCAGTTCTGGTTTGACCGCACCTCTGCCCTTTTGATAGGAAGTGAGAACAAGGTACCGCGCTTCAGGAGTTGGTTTGCACAACTTCAAAATCTCAGTCAAACACACTCCTCCCCATTCAGCTATGCCCGACCAGCCTTGAATACAGTTATGAAGCGTCATTTGTGTCTGTTTGGGTAGCGCACGCAAATCCTCAAGTGAGAGATGAAGCGGGTGTTCTACCAGACCACAGATATCCAGTTGCCAGTCCTCAAAGTTGTTTTCTACCAGTCGTTCATATTCGTCGGTATCAGGTGGATCGCCATTGACCCAGAAATACCGGGTGATATCCTCTGGCTTGTAATGCTGTTTGGAAGCTTCATCATGCAGCAATGCTTTCCTGGTCGGGTCAACAACCTTACCAAGCGCATGTTGCATCTGCCTCTTGTGCTTCAAGCTATATACCGAAGCCCAGGCGTAAATGGCTGCAACGACTATCAGCGCGATAATCCCGATGGTAAGAGCGAGTGCGAAGCTGCTACCTGTCGTACCCAGAACAATGTTACGAATGTTATCCTGGAAATGGACAATAAAGACAAGCGCCGTATGCACAATGATAAAGGCAATCATAGCCGCGAGGCCGAGGAAATGGAGGCTGCGTGCCGATTGCCTTCCACCAAAGATTTTGACGTACCACGGGAAATGGGCCTCAATCGCCGGTGATTGTGCCGCAGCCGTGACAATCAGAAATGGCCCCAGTATGAACACTACTCCGGCGTAAGCAAGTTGCTGCAACGGATCAAACGGGCGAAAGTCGCTCGCCGGTGGAATATGAAAAGAGGCATAGGTGAGAAACGTCTGCCACGCTCGCGGAAAAATATCCCAGGACGTTGGAATCAAGCGGGACCACTCACCGCTTGTGAAGAGTAAAATGATATAGACAGCACCATTGAGTATCCAGAAAATAGCGACGAAGAAGTGCCAGTGACGACCTAATCCCAGGTTGTCTTTGCCAGGCAATCCTATCCAGGGTGATACTTGTCCCTCGTCGTCCATTGAGGTATACAACTTGTTATCGGGCAATTTGGCTTTCGTAAACTTGATCCATTGATTTCTCGTGAATTTAAACCACCGGTTGTTCGGTTCACTTCTGTTGCTCCAATACAAACGGGGATGCGCACTCAAAATCTGAATACCGCTCCGAATCATCAGCCCAATAAATAAGATGTTGATGTAGTGAGTGAGGCGTATCCACAATGGAAACGCAAGTGATGCGATAACAACGGACATACTCATGTACGACTTACTCCTGGTTAGCTGTTTATTGCCAAACACACACGAACATCCTCTGGCTAACGGTGTGAGTTTTTGCACAAGGATAAAGGGTTTTGTCAGGCGTGCTGTATTTTAATCGTGATACGATGTAAATACCTGTTCACTTCTAACACGTAAGGGATGGGGAAACTGATACTGAACTATTGGGGAAAATATGACATCAATCATAGGAGTTGCATCTTTTGGGGGAATTGCGTCTGCCAATTGTAGAGGCTCCGCCAACGTGGTACAATAGCTAAAATTTAGCTATGCCCACGGAAGGAGCATTGGTATGGAAACATCAGCATCCTCTGGCGACCCCGGTAATTCTAGCAATGTCGAATATCCTGGTAATCCTCTTGTCATTCTCAATCCTACCGCCAATCGTGGCAATATGCAGCACTACCGTACCTTAATTCGTAGCCGTATAGAGCAAGAACATGGTGATGGGGAATATGTGGAGACGACGCGGCGTGGAGAAGCAAAAGAGCGAGCCTACCACGCCGCTAAAGAAGGGCGTCCCGTCATCATTGTGGGCGGCGATGGTTCGCTACATGAGGTGGCGAATGGCATATTATCAGCCGGGCGTCGCGTGCCGCTCGGCATTGTTGCCGCCGGTTCAGGCAATGACTTCGCCTGGAACACGCTGAATTTGCCGCACGATCCTGCTGAAGCCATTGAAAAAGCTTTTACCGGGCGACTGGTGGATGCTGATGCTGGCATTGTGAACGGAGAATATTTTGTCAATTCATTTAGCGTGGGGATAGATGCCGACATTGCTGTCGCGGCTGGTTGGATGAAGAAGATACCGCTCATGAGCGGTCAACGTTTGTATTATGGTACGACGGTGAAACAATTGCTTTTTGGCTATCAACGCTGCCCCTGGCTGAAGTTTAGTGTAGATGGCAATGAAGTAATGGATGAGGCTACCACGATGCGCCGCTACGTTTTGATGGCTGTGAACAACGGGCCAACGTATGGCGCGGGCTTTCGTATCAATCCTACCGCCGTGTATGACGATGGTCTGCTCGATATTTGTACTATTAGCTACACACCTCTTTCAAGAGCGTTGAAATTATTGCCAGTTGTGCAAAAAGGAGAACATGCAGCGTTGCCCGAAGTGACGTTTTATCGGGCCAAATCTGTTCACATTCAGAGCAAAAACGTGGTGAATATCCAGATGGACGGTGAAACGACAAGCGCGACAAGCTATGACGCCAAAATATTGCCAGCCGCATTGTGGGTGCGCGTGTGAAGCTTGATGCACTGTATTACAACATATGCCGTGCTTTTTTCTGGCTGGCAGCGCACCTTACTAGCCGCTATACTGTACGAGGATTGGAGCATGTTCCTGAAACCGGGCCATTACTGATTGTTGCCAACCATTTAAGCTGGTTTGACCCGATGCTGCTGGGAGTTATTCTCCAACGGCGTGCCTGGTTTTTTACAAAGTCCGAAATATTTAACTGGCCCTTAATCGGCTGGATTTGTCGTGCCACCGGGCAAATTTCTGTGCATCGAGGAGCCAGCGACCGGGCGGCGCTGGAACAGGCGCTGGCATATTTACGAGAAGGCAAGGCAATCGTTATTTTCCCCGAAGGCACGGTAGAACGGCAGGAGCAGATGATACCTGCTCATTCCGGAGTTGCCATGCTTGCCCTTCGTTCCGGTGCCACGGTGTTGCCGATTGCGCATACTGGCACGCGGCGAGTAATGCGTACATGGCGTAGCTGGTTTCCCCGTGTCACTATACAAATAGGCACGCCATATGTTCCCGCGCTTCCAGAAGGCATGGCTCGCAAAACGGGGTTAGAGGTAGTGACCCAGGACATGATGCAGCATATCGCGGAAATGCTGCCAGCAGAGGTGCGCGGCGTTTACCGTAAGCTAGAGCAATTTCCCTGAAAGATGCTTGCGACCACCTCGACCAGAGCTGCCTGGGCAATATAGAGTGCATGGCCTTGAGATGGATCGTGAAGCCGTTCTATCCACTCATGTCCTGGCTCTTGAAAGTACCGCTTCACAATGGCCGAAGAGTCGAGAAAGTAAAGAGCCATTAATATGGCCCCCGGTCTTCGATCACCATGTCAGAGGCAGACTTCCCCCCGGCAAAACGGCGTGCGCGTGTTTCACGCGCCTTGCGCTCCTCTGCCGTTAATGGCTGTCGTGTCGGTACATGGCTGATTTTGCCTTCGTGAAATTGTCTCTCTGCTAGTTCACGCGCTGTCAAGGGGCGCTTTCTGTGAGATGATGATTGCAAGCTCTGGATCAGGTCATGCAGAAGCTGTTCAGGCTCGGTACCGTTCCTGACTGCGGCAGCGGCACAGGCTCGGTACCGTTCCTGACTGCGGCAGCGGCAAGTGCAGCATAATCTTGCTCGCTCAAGGAAATCTGGTATGTCATGATAATGCCTCCTCTAGATGAAGCTCCTTTTGTACTAGTATAGCATCTAGAAGTTGGAACAGGCTTCTATGGCCCAGTTGATAACGAACTGGCCGTACTGTTCTCAAGGATGCCCACCACCTGAAACCAGGGAGGGTCAGGATAGGGATTCTTCTCGATTCGCATGCCTACTTTGCGCATCACACTTATGGATGCCTCATTGTCATACGTGGTCGTCGCGATAATTCGCTTCAGACCAAGCGTCTGGAAAGCATACTGAATCAGTGCTTTTGTAGCTTCTGTCGCATACCCCTGACGTTGATGGGCCGGTGAAAGGGCGTAAAACAGGCCAAATTCGGGCAAGTTCAAGTGGACATCGGCAGCCTGTCCTTTGTAGGAAAACGATGGTAATTGCGCGAACGGCCCAAAGGAAGGTACGAACCCACACGCTCCGATGACTTGTTGCGTTTGCTTCAGCACTATGGCATGGTCTCCGTATGGTGGTTGATACAGCTTCGCCAACTCTTCGTAGCTCAAAATTGTCCATTGCAACCATTGCTCACGCTCTTGACGAGATGTGGCTCCTTCTGTGCCAAAATCGGCCTCTTGAAGGTCAATATCAAGAAGCTGGTGAATGGCGTCCAGATCATCCATGACAAAAGGCCGAATCACCAGCCGTTCAGTTTCTAAAGGTGGCATACGCATGCAGACTTCCTTTCCTGCGCGATTTCTATATCAATGAGTTATGAAGACCCCACCAATTCATACCGTTTTTAATCCACGCAAGCTCTGAATGTATGTTCTCACTGCCTCGACTTGTTCGTTATCGCTGTGCCGGTCAATCAGATTGACCAGTGCGCTACCGACAACTGCTCCATCTGCAAAACTCGTCACTTCCGCGATATGTGCGGGAGTCGAAAGTCCAAAGCCGACCGCGATGGGCAGTCCATATTCTTTCGTATAGACATGGACCCTCTGCACAAATTGTTGCAAATGTGCGGGCAATACTGAACGTGAGCCGGTAACACCACTCAATGAGACACAGTAGATGAAGCCGCCAATACCGTTTGCGGCGGTCTGGACAATCCGTTTGATGCGTTCGTCTGCCGCAGTTGGGGGTATTAGAAAAATGAGGGCAAGTCCGTGAGCCTGCGCGGCAGCTTG
>DATGJV010000578.1:0-2354 GCA_035295005.1 Ktedonobacteraceae bacterium
GTTCTGTCTTATTCTCTATAAATATCTGGCGAACAATGCCCACAGATGGGGGCCATAAACGAACAAAGCGATGATAATTGCCAGCATGGCGTTGAGCAGTACTGCACCGGCGGAAACGTCTTTGGCGATTTTGGCGAGGGGATGATATTCCGGCGATACGAGGTCAATACATAACTCGAAGACGGTGTTAAACATTTCCGCGATAAAGACGCTGGTAATTGCGACAAATATAAGTGCGAATTCAACGTTGGAGATACGTAGGAGGATACCGAGCAGGATAGCCAGAGTGGCAAGGGCGGCATGCACTCGCGCATTGCGTTGCGTGCGTAGTGCATACCACAGTCCACTGAAGGCAAAGCCGAAACCGGCGATGAATTTTGCCCACTCGCTTTTCGGCGCTTGCTCCGGTGGTATTCCCGGCGGTCCTGACTGGCCCATTATGAAGATGCCTTTTGTCCCAATGATTGTAGTACTGATTCCTGGATAGCCACCATCGCTGCATAGCCTGCTTCGCTGTGATCATCATAGCCGATGAGATGCAGGACACCGTGAGAGACGAGGTAGAACAGTTCGTAAAGGGTGTTGTGTCCGGCTTCGGTAGCCTGGCGTTGCACGGTGGGCCATGAAATCACGATATCGCCGAGATTCGTGATAAGTTCCGGTGGAGTGACGAATGCGGGTGTTGTCGGTTGTCCTGCCAGCGTCTCATCGGTGGGTTGCCACAACTGATCGGTGGGTGCGTTAACCAGTGGTCTATCGAGCAAGGAAAACGAGAGAACATCGGTCGGCTTGTTTTGCTCGCGGTACTGCTGGTTCATTTCCCGTATGCCCTCATCATCTGTGATAAGGACGGTAAACATGACGGGGAGCGTAATGTGTGCCTGTTCCAGCGTTTTGTTGCCCACACGCTCCAAATCATGGGCAGAGAGCATTGCCTGGATGATTGCGTTTTGCTCATCGCTGCCAGTGCTGATATACAGTTCAATTTGTGCTTGTTCTTCTGCCATGATACCTCAATGTAGTGATGTATTGTGCTGATTCTCGAAAAAAACGATACCTCTGCCTGTGTGAGATGGCGTGAATGTCTTCCAACGCTATTTCATGCAGACAGAGGTGTAATGAGCATATTAGCCTCTACGAACTGTTTTGCGCAGTCGTGCGGCTGCTTTTCTTTTTCGTTTGACGCTCGGTTTCTCGTAGTGTTCTCTACGTCGCGCTTCAGCCAGAACACCATCTTGCTGAATCTTGCGATTAAACCGCTTGAGAGCGGTCTCAAACGATTCACTTTCACCGATTTTGACTTCCGACACCAGGTTTCACCCCCTCATGGCCCATTTTAGAGACGCCTGCAATTGCCATACAATAAAACAGCATGAACGCCTCATAGACCTGCGGGAAAATTATAGTCCAGCCTCATTTTTGTGTCAAGGTTTTTACCGTTTTTGCTTGCTTTGTGGTTTGCCCGGCTTGCCTTGCTTGCCGCCCAAAGGCGAGTATGAAGACGACAAAGCCGATGATGATGATACTGAACAGGCTGATGGTGCGGTCAAGCAGGATCGCTGCTGCCGCCAGCGATTTGCCGGTAGTCAGCGTAGCAGGATTCAACAGGATAATCATTGCTGCCATGCCAGCTTCTACAAGCCCAACGCCGCCGCCGGTGAAGGGGATAACAGTGAGCAATGCTTCCACAAGGCCGACGAAGAAGGCCGCCGCGACAACGTGCAGCAAATCGCCCGAAAAGAGGTTCAAGGCGAAGGCAACGAAGAAGAAACGCAGCGCCTCACACATCCAGACGCCAATTGACAGGCCAGCCAACGAGGGCAGACGTTGGAAAGAGCCGAGCATTCCCTCTTGCAGATGATTATAGTAGCCGCGCAAGCGCACGGGGACGATTTTTTCGATTTTCTTACGCAACAGGCGCAACAGGAAAAGTCCGGCAATGCCGACGAAAACTGCTGCCAACGTTACTTCGAGGCTCAATTCCACTTCCCACGGCATTTTACCATGCAGACTAATCATGATAGCGGGGATACAGAGCAACAGTAAGACAATCAAGTCCAGCAGACGCTCTGCAAGTACGGTACCGAAGCTGCGCGTGGCTGAAACTCCTGTATCCTGGCGCAGCAAGTAGGCGCGGTATAGATCGCCCAATTTGGCGGGAACAATGACATTTGCGAAGAAAGAGATGTAAATGATTTCCACCAGTTTCCAGAACCTGGGGAGTTGCACGCCATTGGCTTTAGTGAAACCCACATTCTGTAAAAGGATACGCCAGCGCAACGCACGCAGCGGGAACGAGAGATAGTATACCAGGAACCCTGCTAATAGAAACAGGACATTGGCGGAACGAATGG
>DATGJV010000579.1:0-10407 GCA_035295005.1 Ktedonobacteraceae bacterium
TGTCATCATTAAGTTAATATAACCGGGAAGTTGTCCAACCAGAATAGCGGCGATGAAAAAGAAGCCAATGGCGAAAATCATCGCTCGCGCCCAGGATATGCGCTCTGGTATCTCCCGTTGTTGCGCTTGTTGCATGGATCGCAATCCCTTTCAAATTTTACGGCACTATCGTCAATTGAGCTACCATTGTAGGGTGATACTGACAATAGTAGTAAAGGAAATGAGTTGGCAAATAGTTATAGGCAGCCATCGTCACCGTCCACTTGAACGTTTGACCCGTTTTGATGCCAGTGGTCAGGCCGGAATCGAACATCTGTGCGTTAGCTGATGGTGAAGTGACATTGGTACCATTGATTGCTGTTACCGTATGAGCAAGACTGTCCTTGTTGTCCCAGGTGATTACCGTACCCACTTTTACCTTTATATTCACCGGAGAGAAGCAGGCTGGCGTACACTTGGCACCTTTGGGTGAAGCGATAATATCCAGTGTAATCGCCTTCGAGTTCGTCATATCAACTGGTTTGCCAAACAGGTCGGGCGGCGGCGGCGGCGGCGCGGCGGCAGTAGCATAGGCCGACGGGCTATTGGTCTGCAGGTAGCTCGCCAACTGATTAAGTCCATTGGCTGAACCAGAGGCATTAGCGGAGCGAATGAAGGCAAATAAATACGTCACGTCGTTGGCGTCCAACGGACCAGCGTAATCCTGACTTTTGGGAATCAGACTTGTATTCGCTGGCGGCGTAGCAGCCGGGTTGTAGATACCACCATAGATGATACGTGTGAGATCGGCATCCTTCATCTGGTTCAGCGCAGTGAAGGTGTACCCATTATAAGTGGCGTCAACAACCTTGCCGTTCTGAATTTTGTAACAATCCTGTGTGCAGTACTGCGCATACAGTGCAAGACCGCGCTGCACAGCAATTGTTTGCTGATTGGCCTGTGCGGTAGTCTGGTTGCCTGATTCCATAATCCAGAAGACAGGTATCATCAATGACACCAGTGCGAGCATAATCAACGCGCCATAGCCGTTTTTCTCAACAGCGTTGGTGCGCGAGTAAAATAGGTAGAGCAGCCCGCCCACAACGATAAGTAGGATGATAACACCTACAATAAAGTAGAAAGGATTAACCATAAAACACGACCTTTTGACCGACGCCCTGCATTCCCCTCCCAAATTACGAGCAAACGCAGGACATGTACAGTCCGTTAATCTTGTATGAGCATTGCTCATGGATATCAACGTCCAAAGTTACACATCGAACGGGATATCCATGAACCTTTTTTACCCATTCCAGCTCACAATCTCAAGTGAAAAGTGAATGGTACGTTAACACTACGATGCGCTACAGAGAACGCCAGGAACCGCAATTAAGCGGGTAGTGTCGTCAGGATGTGGCACTGCCTGATTCAATGCACCTGTATCCACCATTACCGAGTCGCCCTGAAAAGAGATTTGGAAGCGATCCAGGCTTCTTGGCGCAGGACCATCCAGGTACTCTCCGTCAACATTGTAGTGTGAACCATGACAGGGACATTTGAAGCTGTCACAGTCATTACGAAATGGTACCGTGCAACCCAGGTGAACACATTTCTGGTAGAGCGAGACCCAGTAAGAGCCATCCGCGGGGTCTTTTACGATCCATTCATAATCGAGCTGGCTCTTAACATCGGCAGCACTTTTCAATTGGAATTTCGTACTTGCTGACATGTGTATCACATAGGTCTTAGCGGGTTGCTGATAGAACACCCCTGCCGAATTAAGTTGGAACTTTGTTGGATCAGCAGCGGGGAAATCTGTTTTCTTTCCCACGTTAAAAGTTGAGCCGAACTGACCCGCGAGATTGGGGTAGAGCATATAGAGCGCACCCGCGACACTCGCTGTGGCAGATAGGCCCCATATTGCGAGCGTAGAGCGGCGGATAAAGCTTCTACGCGACAGGCGCTGTTTGGCGATTTCCGCAGCCTCAGCTCCACCACCATGCAATACTTCATACTGTTGCGGCGTAATTGGTGGTGTATTAATATTGGGTGGTGGTGTATCTATACTCATGATAATCCTCTTTCAATTTCCTGCTTTCTTACACCTACAGGTCAAAGTAGATGTGCTGCCAGGGCCAGACCCACACCCAACCGGGGCCACGGAAGAAGCTTCCTGCCAACGTGACCACGGCCCAGAAAACCAGGAACATGGTGAAGGTAATAATCGCAACCTTGCGATCAGCGTAAGCGCGACTGGGATTACGGTCTACATACGGCAATACTGCCAGGGCAACCAGTACGAGACCGGGTACCAGTACACCGGCACTACTGGGTGGGAAGTAGTGCAGGAGTTCCTGCAACCCCAGGAAGTACCACGGCGCTTTCGCTGGATTCGGCGTCACGTTTGGATTCGCAGGTTCGCGCAGCGGCGCGTCAATGACAATCGAGAGCAGGGTAACCATCACCATGACGATGGCTGAGGCGAAAAACTCGCGCACCAGCAGGTGGGGCCACACGAAAACCGAGTCTTCGAGCGGCTTCTCCACGCGGGTAATGGCTTCCTGTCTCACTACTGCCAGCGTACGATAACGGCGCTGGGTTGCCGAAGTCTGCGTCTGTACTTTTGGTTCTTGCTGTTCAATTGACATAGTTTGGGTATCCTCTCATAGCACCGTTAGCACCGTAGCATCGAATGCCATACGGAACAGACAACCCCTTATGACTATTATAACAAATGACTAACGAGTAGCACCAACCGTGGTGCGCTCTGCTCTGGCTTCCACCTCACGCCTTGATGGGGGTGGAGGGCCGGCCTCACCACCGTCCTTACGGATGCGCCAGAAATGAACAGCCATCAGTAAGGCAGCCGCTAATGGTAACAATATCACATGACCTACGTAGAATCGTACCAGCGTTGACTGGCTCACCGCGCCACCGCCAACCAGGACCTGATAAACAGGATTGCCGAGGATAGGAGTATACGGTGCGAGGTTGGTACCGACCGTGATAGCCCAGATCGCAATCTGGTCCCAGGGAAGCAAGTAGCCGGTGAAACTCAAGAAAAGCGTCACAAAGAACAGACACACGCCAATAACCCAGTTAAACTCTCTGGGCGGCTTGTACGCGCCATGATAGAAGACGCGGATCATATGTAAGGTAACAGAGACGACCATCAAGTGGGCTGCCCAACGATGCATGTTACGCACCAGGTGTCCAAATGAAACCGCGCTACTCAGCTGATTGATATTCTGATACGCGAGATTGGTATCAGGTACATAGTAGAACATCAAGAAAACGCCGGTGATTGTCAGCAGCAGGAACAAGAAAAACGAAATACCACCCATACACCAGGTGTACGTGATTTTCATTGCCTGGCGACTGACTTTGACGGGATGCAAATGCAAAAATACATTACTCATCATCACCAGGGACTGGTTGAGCGGAGTGTCGGGATAGCCGTGGCGAAAAATTGAGCGCCAAACTTGACTCTCGACCATTTTCTGTGTAAGCGTGTCGAGCAAGCTTTTGTTCGAAGTTGAACTCACTATGCCTCTCCTCAAAAGATCATGCCATGACCAGGTCGAAAAATAGCCAGGTCACAATAATTTCTATTCTGTGTGGCAGATTATACCATACAAGCGTGCCGGTTGGTAGCCCCCACTTCGGAAATCAGTGGAACAAACGAGCAATTCCAGATGTCATCCAGAGTGGTAATAACTCACTACTACTCTCCATTGTAACAAATTCTCACTACAAATAAAAAGAGCAGGTACCAGGTCATCGCTTTGACACAATTTCAAATGAGACGTTAGTAATAAGAGTACTCTCCCTCCATAATGCAAGCCATCAGGTGCTTACCTGATTTTTGCCTTCAGTACACCTGATTTCTCAGACAACAAGAGCTTTTATTTGACAGGGTATAGCTTTGACCGATACAATTACAATTGTAAAAGGTGAAGCATAGTATTGCAAAGAGAACCATAGCATGAGTTATTCCAATTCCGCTCAACATACCTACCATAGTGAGGAAACAGGACACCGACGTGATCGTATCCTGCGACCATTGCTGGGCATACCTGTGTTTTATAAAGTCCTTTTCGCCAATAGTCTCATTATCTTCATTGGAGCCACTGGTGGTACGTGGCTGGCATACAACCTGAATAACACCCGGCAGTCGCTCGCGACACCAATGTCCCTGCTCATTTTTATCACTATTGGCTGGCTGGTCAGCGTTGTCCTCAATTTTGTAGTGCTACAGTTTGCCTTTCGACCTCTGATGGACCTGGGCAAAGTCATGAACCGCGTACAAAACGGTGAGCGTTCGTTACGTGCCCCCCTGACCGGAGGAGATCGGCAAGCCGACCAATTAGCAAGCACCTTCAATATGATGCTTGAGGCCATTGACGAGGCAACTCGTTTACGCGCCAGCCAGATTATTAACGCACAGGAGCAGGAGCGCAAACGTATCGCTCGCGAACTCCACGACGAAACCAGTCAAATGCTCACGTCACTGCTCATCAGTCTCGCGATACTTGAGAAATCGGTGACGACGCAGGAAGCCAGTGACCGTATTGCTGATACGCGCAAACTGGCCCACCAGACGTTACGTGCCATCCGCAATTTGAGTATTGACCTGCGTCCAAGCGCACTTGATGATCTCGGATTGTTGCCCGCGTTGCGCTGGTATCTCAAAGAATATCAACAAAAGTGCGCAATAGAGGTCGAGTTTAACGAAAGCGGCTTCCATGAGCGACTGCCGGCAGAGTTGGAAACCGTCCTCTATCGCATTGTACAGGAAGCATTAACCAATACCGCACGACACTCCAATGCTCGCAAAGTGCTGATTACGATGAAAGAGGATCGTGAGGCCGTGTACGCGACTATCACAGACGATGGAGAGGGCTTTGATGTTGAGGCAATTCGCAAGTCGCCAGATCAGGAACGGGGTTTAGGATTGGTCGGAATGAATGAACGCGCCGTATTACTTGATGGAACATTAGATATTCATTCCAGCACTGGTCACGGCACAAGCATCAAAGTACGTATACCCGTGCCTGCTGAACAACAGGTCCGAGTGAACACGTCAGCCGAATTACTCATATAGGCCATGCATACAAACTACACAAAACAGGATGAGACAAGCGATGACAATACATATACTACTGGCCGACGATCATACTATTCTTCGTGCCGGACTCAAAATGATGCTGAACGCTCAGCCCGACATGGAGGTCGTGGGGGAGGCACAAGATGGCAAGCATGCTATTAGTGAGACACAGCGATTACAACCCGATATTGTGCTGATGGATATTACCATGCCGGATATAAACGGCATAGATGCAACCCGGCAGATTAAAAAAATCCAGCCAGAGGTAAAGATACTGGTGTTGACGATGCATGAAAACGATGAGTATGTATTTCAGGCGTTGCGTGCCGGTGCATCGGGATATATGTTGAAAGAGGCTGCCGATACTGAACTAATTACCGCCCTGCATGTGATACAAAGCGGTCAATTCTATCTTTCGCCATCAGCGCAATCAGTTATGGTGGGAGATTATCTGCAGCGAGTACGCACAGGTGAAGAAAAAGATAGTTACAGCAGTTTGACCGAACGCGAACGCGAAATATTGCGCTTTGTTGCCGAAGGTTATACCAACAACCAGATTGCGGAGCGCCTGGTAATCAGCCCCAAAACGGTAGATACACACCGCACACATGTGATGGATAAGCTTAATCTGCACAGCCGCGCCGAGTTGGTCAAATACGCAATGCGGCGCGGTCTGTTGGAAGAGTGAAGACAGTTTTGCAGGATCAGGATCGGCGAGAGTCGAGGGATGAAGTTACTCTTCATCCTCGTCGCTGAAGCCAATACCATTATCGCTCTCTTCAGCAAAATACTCGTCGCTATAAAAACCAACGTCTTTGCCAACGTACACGCTCACCAGAAAATCATCACGGGGCATGTCGGCTGAAAGCACCAGGTCTTCATCAATCTGCTCGATAAGCTTCGTCAGATCAGCTTCTTCAAGTTCGCGCTCCAGAATCAAGGTGCCGTGAACTGCTGCTGTGGTAAAGTGGATATCCACCGTCCCCAGGCGATTATTGCTTTGCAGGCTGCTCCCTTGCATAATGTAATACCCCTCCGAATAAGGGGTGCGGAAATGCCGCTCAAAACGAATGTCGTCCATAAAAATACAATATATTGCGCAGTCGCCCTGTACTGCGCTCTCCTTTCTTATTTCAGGTGTGCGCTGCATACCACACTTGATGGTTTCCTTCTCACACTATGATACTATTTACACGAAACACTGGGTTCAGTTGTACGATAATATCTGCGATATTATAACATAGCCTACCTATATGTGGGTGGATTTTTCTTTCGAATACATGAAAGTAGCCCGGATAGACAAGCGTCAGGTGTGCTTGTCTATCCGGGCTACTCCCTACTCCAACTGGTTAGACAAATTTGAACGATGTACGCATCGTGGAGAAGACGATCTGCTCTTCTTGCGCATAGGTTGATTGGGGAGCCGCCTGTGTAATGATATAGAGCTGGTTGGCATGCGCGGTTACGAGGATTGTCTCGCTATAATTCGCTCCGCCGAATAGTGCATTACCCTGCACTTGCTGCCATGAAACTCCTCCAAATGAAAGCGATGATCCTGGTTTAATATTGGTCATTTTCATCTGAGTTGCTAACTGCTGAGCATATTGACCGGCATCTTTCCCATTAGCCGGGGAAACTGTAACCGTGAACTGCGCGGTGTTACTACTGTCAGTGAAGTAGGCGCTAGATGTAGCGGTATCTACTCGCGTATTCCAGCCACTTGGATATTGCACAGAAAACGCAAGCTGGCTATTCGAAAAACTCTGCTGCGGCTGTACGACATCAGGCACGCTAAATGGATGAAAAACGCCCACCCACACACCTATTCCGCCGAGTAACAGTATCACCAGTAATCCTACTACAAAGACGAGCGGTTTGCGCCCCTGTTTACGTCGCGGAGATGCAATCGAAGCATGCGATGGCGGCGTTTGTCTTAGCGGCTGACTCTGCGTCGCACGAGATACCGGACCATTACTTTGTGCAGGTTGGGCAGTGGGATGCGAAAATGCCGATTCGTACCGTTGTGGCCGTTGTGGCGCTGCCTCTTGCACTGTACCGCGAGCTAAAGATGAGGTGGGTTGTTGTGCAAAAGCAAACGATTGATCAAATGCTTCGCGAGATGGATGCAATGTGGACTGCGATGATGGCATGTGCGCCGGTGCCGCAAGATGGGCAGTATCCATATGTTCCAGATCATCAACACGGCTATCTTGTCCTGCACGGGATGGCGCGAACGTCGCGTTGCGTGCAGCCGGTGCATTGGAGGAACTGGCAACAAGTGGACTCGTCGGCAGATTGTCCATCTCTTCATCTGAAAAGGTATCTGGGTCTTGCCTGGACAAACCAGGCGAAGAAACTGGCTCTTCCTGTTTCCACACTTTCACATGCAGTTCACGTTGAGAGGTATTTGGACGAGGCAACGGTTCAGGGACGGGAAAATCGAGTTGAGGAGTCGTATCAGCTTCGTAACCATTAGATGATGTTCGATTGGTGCTATCTTTATTCCCACCATCAAGTCTGCTCATCCACGATGGTGGTTCATCCGGCACAAAACGTCGTACAGGGCGAGCAGTATTTTGCGGGAAGTGGGCTGTTTGTTCACGTATGATAGGGCGGTTGTTATCAGAACGTACTGGGCCACTATTCGAAGAAGACGTAGCTTTAGGGCTGAACGGGTGGGAAGGTACCAATGTTCCACAGTTATTACAAAATTTTGCATCGTCCCGCAAGGGTGTTCTACAGTTTGTACACAGTGTCGCCACGAAACTTCCTCTACATCTTTCAGGTATAGCGCGTACAGATTGTACGCGCTATGTTTCTCAACTCTTACCTTAAAGGTATCCTAAACGTGATTTTCCGTCAAGCAAGATGGTACAGTATAGTACTATAGCTTAGATGTTCACCCCCTCTGGCTTACGCCGGTAGAGAGAACTGAACTATTTCAACTCTAACAACGCTTCACGCTCGGCAGCGGTTTCAAAAACCTGCTGGTTCTTGACAATCTCCACCAGCTTCTTTCTACCCTTCGGACTGCCAATCATAAGCACACCAACAAGCTTATTGTCACGGAAGAAGAGTTTGCGATAGTTCTCGTTGCCTTTCTCACCCGGCTCACGTCGAGAAATATTGTGAAGTTCGGGGTTATTGGACTCAGCAGTACCAACCACAGCAATATTCACGTCGAACAGAGGACTGGTATACGTTGGTACATCAACATACGCTTCGTGTCCACCCGCCATATTAATAGCGACAATTTTCCCATGCCCCATTGCATTATCCCACGTTCCCATCGTGTGATGTTCGTTGATCGTGGGATCGAAGAATTCGGCGGCATCTCCCGCGGAGAAGACATTGGGAACGTTCGTCTCAAGGTATTCATTAACGACGATGCCCTGATTTACTTCAACTGGCGTGTTCCGTAAAATATCGGTATTCAATTTGATGCCCAGTCCAACGCCAATAACATCAGCTTGAATCTGGCGACCTTTCTTCGTCTTCACGTAGCTTGGAACACCATTCTGTGGTACCACCTCCTCAATTTCGTCGCCATGAATGACCTCAACGCCAAATTTCTTCGCGATGTTATCCACCACTTCGCCACCATCAGGGTCAAGCGAACTCCGCAACCAGTATGGGCCACGCATAATCCAGGTGGTATCGAGTTTGCGCATGGCGAACCCGTCACACAACTCATAGGAAATGAAACTGCCGCCATAGGCGAGGGCCGTGCGCGACTCCAACATGCGGTCAATAATCGTTTTAGTATCATCCAGTGTGACAAAATTGTAAATATGCCTGGTACCCGCCGCGCCTGGAACGCGCAATGGGTTAGCCCAGCCGCCAGTAGCGACGAGCAACGCATCATACGGTAGATGCTGGCCGTTATCTGTTACCACCACTTGCTCATCTGTATTGACTTCGGTAACCATTGTTTCTGTGATCAGTTGAAGATTGCGCTGTATGTGCCACTCAAAGTCCCGTATCATCACTTTTTTCTCAATGATGACGCCCTGTAAGAAGCGTGGCAGAGAGACGCGATTATACAATGGGTATGGTTCGTTGGTCAGTAAATGAATGCTACAATTAGGGTCATTTCTTCGTAAGTAGTCGGCGGCGGTGGTACCCGCGATGCCATTGCCAATAATTACGTAACGTCTATCGTGCGTAGTCAAGAAAATATCTCCTCGTGTGCGTTGTTGTGTTAGTATTACCTGAAACAGGAATTACATATGTGGCGATTTTAGCATAGTTTCGATGGGAATACCATAGTAGCGGAAACTGAACAGTACTGTTACGATACCGGTGGAGATGAAACAGCCAGTTCGATAGATGGCAGTTCGAGCAGATCGGTGAGGAATTGTTGGAGAGAGATCAGTTTCTTCCTCCACTCACTCGATTACAAAAAGCCACCAGAGCTTTTCACAAGCTCCAGTGGCATTATCCTATGTTTCAGGCTAATTTACAATCCCTCACAAGCCTTCATCAGCGTCTAGTGTACGAAGGCGAGCAGGACAACTTTGTACACGAGCAAGATGACTGCGATGAGCAGGTAGGCACGCAGTGTAAACATCCCAATTTTGCGTGTCGTTGACCAGACCGGCTTCGTCAGTTCCTCCAGTGGAGGCATTTGCCACGTCTCCCTGTCTATCTTATACAGCGCAACAAGCTCCTGATCTGGCCCTTTGCGAAGGCGCTGTACCAACGAAACGATACCCATTACTATCAGCGAGACGATCAGAACGGTACCCAGTACCTCTGCCATCATGATGGCATCGAGATTGGGGAAAAGAGTAGTTGCCGCCAGAATCAGTGAGAGGACCACAAGCAGACCAACAATGATAGCTGCAACGACGTTGAGCCAAAGTCTATTGACCCAGGGACCAAGCACTGTGCGGTCATTGCATAACAACACCAGAAAAACGGTGGCGCTGGGCAACAAAATGCCCGCGAGAGCCTGCACCGCAAAAGTGAGCAAACCAAGTGGTGCATCCGGGATCAACACAATACCTCCGGCCAACGCAATGAGTACGGCGTAGCTACCATAGAAAAACTTCGCCTCATTTACCTTTCGATGCAAGGAATGATTGGCCTTGAAGACATCGCCAAAGGCATATGAAGTTGAGAGCGAAACCGCACAGGCTCCAATAATGCTCGCGTTGAGCAGGATAATCATCAGTATCACACCCATAACTGGATGTCCGAGTGCTGCGTACTGATGAGCAGTCGTACCGGCATCTGTAAAGGCGCTGAAGAGCTTCGTACCGGCAAAAACGAAAGCCGCCGCGATGATCAGCCCACCAGCCTCAAGGTTGGTGAGGAAG
>DATGJV010000580.1:0-3084 GCA_035295005.1 Ktedonobacteraceae bacterium
ACATGCGCAACGAGACGATATCGAGCGATTCATCGATCAGCAGCACTGCCGCGCCGTGCAAGGGCGAAATCTTGACGGTATCCACCACCCAGCCGCCGTTGTTGTAAACGTTGAGCGGGATGGGGTAGCCCGTAAAACTCATTGCCTCTTGAAATGGTTTGTGGGTGTGGCCGAAGAGAAAGCTGATCTCCTGTGGAATGACCGAGTGGTTCTCTCTGAGAATCTGTTCACGTATCACATCCTGCACGAACCACTGCAGACCCTGCAAGGCATCGGCGCTCAGAGCATGATCGACACGATGCTTTTCCAGTGGGCGCATCTGGGTCAACAGGCCACTCAGCATCCATTCCAATTGTTGCGCCTCCACTGCTTTGAGCGGTCGGAACGGATTAGTGCGGGCGATCCAGGCGGCGACAAAGTTGGTGGTCAGCCTGCCGACCTGGTGGTTATCCTGCATTTTGGCATACACGAGGCCCATATGTTCCCCCACGTCGCCGGAGCGGCCCAGCGTTGACCAGAGAAAATCGATCCAGGCAAAGTTTTCGGCCTCTAACTGCCCGATGACGCCTGGCCGTTTGCGCTCAGGGAAGATCATGGTGTTGAGCTTCTGTCATACCGTCAAATTCGCCTCTGGTCGGCTCCTGCTCATGCGGCCAGTTGGTAAACCAGTAGACATAACCAGTGGTTGGGTTGGCATGATAGCCGAAAAAGGCCCGTTTGCAGAAGACGAAGTGGCTGGTCTCCGGCGGCGAAGACAGTTGCATGCCAGAGGTGTAGCCGCCGCAATTGATCAGGCCAGTATAGACCGCGCCGGGAAAGGCCGGGTCAACGAATTGACGTGTCCGCGAGTGAACGCCATCACTGCCAATGAGGAAATCACCACTGGCCGTTGTGCTATCCGTAAACGTCGCAACCACGCCTCCCTGTTCGGTCACTTCAATGTTCTGGAGTCTTTTGCCGCGCATAATCTTGATTCCCTGGCGTTCGGCCTCGTCCGTAATGATCATCCCCAGGGGGACACGCTTAATGAAGACGCTCTTGAGTCCCCCTCCTGCCATGCTGATCGTTCCGAGTACCCTGCCCTTTCCCGTCATTGTGACCGATGTGGTCACAGCCGACCCTTCTGACATGGCAGCCTGATCGAGCCCAGGTTCTTGCAGCACCGCCACGCCGTTGCTCGCCAGGGTCAGTGCGTATCCTTCGGGCTTCTCTCTGGCCTCATAAATCTCTGCCTCAATGCCGGCGCGTTTGAGAAACAGGGCCACGGCTGCCCCGCCAATACCGGCTCCAATAATCAACGCTTTTTTCTGCTGTGTTTGCATGATACATTCCTCTCGTGTTCTCTTCTTGATTTCTGTTGCTTGTTCCACTGTTCCACTATGGGAGAGCGTCCGGGTTCTCCTGTTCTTTTTCTGCGGTGTTCCACAGGAGTGCGAGTTCCGGGTGCGTCATCTTCCAGATGCGTTGTTCACCGCTCATCTCAGTCAGCGTCCCATCGTTGATCTCTGAGATGAGTTGTCGTACAAACGTCAGTCTGGCGGTCTGCAAGGTCAGGGTATACGCATCCTCAACGAGAAAGAGACGGTCCACGCCGAGGTGGAGGCCCCGCTCGATAATCGAGTGTGTGCTACTGACCTGCTCCTGGAGTGCGCGTGCATGTTCTTCAAGCAGCGCCGCGGCTTCTACTGGAGGAAGGTTGCCTATGAACGCCAGCGCCGCGGCAAACGCGGTGTATTCTATCGCTGGCTGACGGATCAGCGAACGGAGCCAGTCGGCAAGCTCTGCCCGGCCATCTGCGGTAGTCGCGTACACGGTGCGTTCGGGATAGCGTCCCTCACGCCGGGTTTCCGTCGGCACAATCCACCCTTCTCGCTGGAGTGCTTCAATGACCGAGTAAAGCGAACTCTGGTTCATTTTAATAACGGCCGCCAGTTCTCGCTGACGCATCACCCCTAACATCTCGTAAGGATGCATCGGACGTTCAGTCAGTAGAGACAGGATAGCCAATGCTAACAGGTTGGACACCTTGCGTTTTGCCATGTATATTTATTCCTCACCGAACTATTCCATTTTTGACTAGTCAATACGACAATAGTACAGGGAAAATGAGTTATTGTCAAGGGGGTGGAAAAATTGGTCTGATTTTTGTCCATTTGTGATCTGGGATGTGTGACTGAGGCATGTTATCATATGAACGTTCAACATCCTGTGGTTTCAACGCCGTCCCTCCACTGGATGCGAGGGCCAATCACCACGAGAACGTGCGGTTCATAACAGGCGAGAGTAAGGAGGAAACTATGGTAGTCGAAAAAAACAAGAAAAACGATGAAGCAGCAATCCAGGGACTCCTGGACGATTGCATCAGATCGCTTCATGACAGGAACATTGATGGCGTCATGTCTATCTACGCGCAGGAGGTCGTGTCGTTCGACATCGTACCCCCGTTGCAATACATAGGAGCAGATGCATTCAGGAAAGTTTGGGAAGAGACATTCTTAGTCTACAAGGGTCCGATTGACTATGAAATTCACGACCTGTCCATCACTGTGGGCGATGCCGTTGCCTTCACCCACAGCCTCAACCGGATAAGCGGAACCATGAACAATGGGCAGAAGACCGCTCTCTGGCTGCGTTGGACCGCTTGCTTCCGTAAGATCAACGGCAAGTGGCTGATCGTACACCATCAGAACTCGGTGCCTGTCGATTTGGAGCATGGCAAAGCGGTGCTGGACCTCAAGCCATAGCCATTTCATGGCCTGTGGCGACAACAGCCTCACACTATTGGAACTGCTGAATGAAGGCTCTCTCTCTGCTAGCTGTCCTTCGGGGCTTGTTCCCGATCAAACATCCCATAGTCCCTGAAGACATGAGCAATCCTGATGCGATAGTCCTTGAGGATGTCGGCTCGTCCCTTTCCTTCTGCCTCACGATGCAGCTCATTTTGCCACAAGGCACGAAGGGCCTGTTCGTCGCGCCAGAAGGAGAGCGAGAGGATTTTGCCCGGTTGGACAGGCTCTCGAAGCGCTCGACCGAGAGAAATCCGTCTATTGCTTCGATCGAAGGTCGAATACGGGTTGAAAGTTC
>DATGJV010000581.1:0-4516 GCA_035295005.1 Ktedonobacteraceae bacterium
CGATGAGCCATCGCTTCAGGTGGAACCAGAGGCAATGGGATTACTCGCATTGATGCTGTTACACGATTCGCGTCGCGATGCCAGGGTAAACGCGCAGGGTGAGATGATCGTACTGGATGAACAGGATCGTTCCCTGTGGGACAAAGCCGGGATAGCAGAAGGCGTCGCGATGTTGGAATGTGCGTTGCATATGCACCGTCCCGGCCCTTATCAGATACAGGCAGCCATTGCCGCATTGCATGCTCAGGCCGCTCGTCCCGAAGAGACCGACTGGCTGCAAATTACCATGCTCTACAGCGAACTGGTCAAAAGGCAACCCTCGCTGGTCGTGCGGCTCAACTGGGCCGCTGCCGTTGCAATGGCGAGCGAACCCGCCCGTGGTCTCGAAATGTTAGACGAACTCGATGCCACCGGAGACCGTGACCTCAAAAAATACCACCTCTTCCACTCCACCCGCGCCGACCTCCTCCGCCGCGCCGGAAACTGGCAAGCTTCCGCCGAAGCATATCGCCAGGCGCTAAATCTCGCACAAAACTCCGTCGAACGCGCCTTCCTCAATCGCCGCCTCGCCGAAGTCCAGGCCAAACTGTAGGGGTCTGCTTCAGCGCACCCAAACTGTAGGGGTCCGCTTTAGCGCACCCAGGACACGGGCGCAGCCATATGCCAGCCCTCATTACCAGATTCATTTTTCATATGCATTAGCGCACCCCACAACGAGCGCAAGGAATCTGGTGATACAATAGGGAAGAGGTCCCGTCAAGAAATTATCCGACGGGACCATCTTTCTGTGATTGATACAGTATTTTGTTGGAGGACTTTAATGAAATCGAATGAGACAGGTACACGGGCGCTGGTTCTCGGAGGAGGAGGCGTGGCCGGTGTTGCCTGGGAACTGGGCATCCTCGCGGGTTTGCACGATAAAGGTGTGGATGTGCAGGACGCTGATGTTATCATCGGGACTTCTGCCGGATCAGTGGTTGGGGCTCAAATCACCAGCGGCACCGATATCGAGAGCCTTTTCGCATCTCAAATGGTACCAACCGCGCAGTCGAAGGAGCGTATGGTGGCGTTCGATTCCACTCAGATGATGGAGGCATTTGGTCAGGCGGTAGCCGGGGCGGGTTCTGATCTCAAAGCGGTGCGTGCGCGAATTGGCGTATATGCCCTGTCCGCTCAGACAATCCCTGAAGCCGAGCGGCGTGCCATCATCGGGTCCCGCCTGCCTGTGCATGAATGGCCGCACCAACGTTTGCTGATTATCGCAGTAGACACTGAGACCGGCGAGGAATACATCATGGATCGAGAGTCAGGAGTCAATCTGGTTGATGCTGTCGCCGCCAGTTGTGCCGTTCCGGGAATCTGGCCGCCTGTGACCATTGCCGGCCACCGCTACATGGATGGTGGAATGCGCTCCGCGACGAATGCCGACCTTGCAAGTGGCTATGAGCGCATTTTGATCCTGAATCCGCTGGGAGCAAACGCGAATTTCCTGGGGGCTGGACTTGATGCGGAAGTCGCATCGTTGCAGCAAGAAGGGAGCCAGGTGCTGGTAATTGGACCCGATGCCGCATCTACAACAGCTATAGGCATGAACCCACTTGATCCCGCGACTCGCGAGCCCTCGGCACGTGCTGGCCGCGCCCAGGGACGTGAACTTGCAACTGAGGTTGCTGCGTTGTGGTCTCAAGCCTGACTGGAAGGGAACGATTGGGAAGTAAGGACGGACTGAAGCGCAATGCCGTTTAAATAAGGAGTATGTGCCAGGTATAGACGACGGACGCCTGCAAGGGGCCCAGCCCCACAACACCACATCCCCCGTCCCTACTATGATGATCGCGTAGGACTACCGCGTACATAGTAGGGACGGGAGCGGTGCTGGGAGGTGGAGTGGCCCCTTGCGGGCGTCCGTCGTCCTATTCCGTGGAGATGTTTCTCCTTAACTGAATGCAATTGACCTTTCAGGATTCAGTTCCAAATCATTGCAAAATCAAATCCCGTCGTTTCAACCAGTATTCTCCCAGCAGTGTCAATCCTATGATATAGCCAATTTCAATTACGATTGCCAGCAACCCTGACCAGCCGATGGCACCCGTTGAGCCGAAACTATAACAAGTTGCCAGTGGGATGAGCGGAATACTGGTGAATTTTAGCAAGGCGGCAAGTGGCCCCAGGTTAGTGCTGGAATAGAGAACAGCAGCGAACCACGCCAGTACAGCGATACGTACCCAACGCTGCGCAATCGGCGTGGATATTGCGACAATAAGCGTGGAGATGACGATGCAATTGAGCAAAAGCCCAGTTGCTCCAATGAGAATATTACTGAACGTCGCGCCGAGAATACAGCCTTCAAAGCCAATACAAGGCGGCGGCGAAAAATTGTGGTAGCTGGCCGCGAGTATCAACAGCATCAAGAACAGCGGAATGCGCAGGATACCTGTTGCTATCACTAGTCCACGGATATAAGCCGAACGCGAGGTAATGCGTGACAGGGGCAAATAGACACGAGTACTCATTGCCCTCTGTACCAGTACCACTGTGCCGAGTATTGCCAGAGCGCCCAGTCCTTGCCCGGATGTGCCAAAGAAATAGGAGACGTTGCCGCCAAATTCGAGGAAGAAGATGGCATACAGCAGCCAGACCAGCACGATATCGCCGAGTATCCAGCCACTACGAATGTAGCTGACCAGCGTAAAACGAGCGATAACCATACTCGGAAGTCGCCAGAACTCGCGCAACGCATGAGGAACATTGAATGTTGGGGCCGATTGTGTCCCCTGACTCTGTATACTCATGCTAATCCTCCTTGCTCTCGTTTGCCAGTAGTCGTCGCAACGGAGGCATTATCCGCCTTGCTCGTCGTTTCCACGTACACCTCTTCGAGCGTTTGTGCCAGTGGATTGAGCGATGTGATGGCGATATCGTTATGGACCAGTGCGGCCAGTATGGTTGTCTGTGCTTTGCTGGGAATACGCAAGAGATTTCCCTGTGCCTCAATAACTTGGTGCTCGATGCCGGGGATCGTTACTACATCGCTGGCGGGTCGGTCGTTGGCAAGTACAATCTCAACCACGTCCTGTGAGTGCAGGAGGTCAGCGACAGTGCCACTCAAAATAAGCTCGCCCTTGCGCAGGATGCCGACCGAGTCACACAGCGCCTCGACCTCGGCTAAATAATGCGAGCAGAGTAGCACCGTTTTTCCCTGCTTGCGCAGTCCAGCGACAATCTGCCGTATCTCCCACTGGCTACGCGGGTCAAGTCCACCGGTCGGCTCGTCCAGTATCAGCAATTGCGGGTTGGTCATCAATGCCTGTGCCAGCGCCAATCGTTGCAACATCCCCTTTGAATACGTACCGATTGCCCTATCTGCCGCTTCTTGCAAGTGAACCTGTTCCAGTACATCGCGTATCCGTGTCTCGTTGACCGTTCCCCACAGGCCAGCCAGCTTGCCCAGATAGGTGAGATATTTCCGTCCTGTAAAGCGCGTTTCAAAAATGGGCCGTTCATGGGCATAGCCAATACGCGAATGTGCGCGGCTCACATCCTCTTCTCCCAGCACACGCACGCGCCCCGACGTAGGAAAAATAAAGCCCATAATCAGTTTCACCAACGTAGACTTGCCCGCGCCATTCTCCCCCAGCAATCCGAAAGACGATCCTTCTTCAATATTGAGCGTGAGGTTATTCAGCGCAACGGCATGCTTGCCATACGCTTTGGTCAATTCCTGGCATTCGATTATGGGCATGATGTATGCCTCCCATCTTATTCTCTTGTTACGCGGCGGGTGGAGTAGTAAGTATAAAGCGCTTTTAGTAGCATCATACTATAGCTAGGTTTTTGGTACAATGAAATATTACTTTATATTATCCATCGCCTCCCGCAACTGTACCACATGATCGCTCATGTGTTTTGTCACGAAATCTTCGATGAACCAGTCGAGAGTCTTTTCGCCGTAGCGCACGTGAACACCCGTCAGTTCAAGATCGCTATCCTTCAGGCTGCTCAAAACTTTTTCGAGTTGAGCATAACGTGCGGGCAGCAAGTCGCGAAGTTGTGCCAGCGTATCATGCTCGTGGTCGCTGATGAATTTCAGGCGGCGCTCGTCCGTCATGACGCGCCCGAAATTCTGACCGGGATGAGCGACCAGTTTCGCGACTTCGTTGGCCCAGTAGGGCATGAACTCTGCCACGTGCGCGAGGTTCTGCATAATCGTCCATTCGTTCTCGGCTGGTACCTGGTACAATTTTTGTGGGTCAAGCTTTGCTAATGGCCCATCAATAAGCTCGTTTAGCTCTGTATAAGAATGTTGCACACTCTGGCGGATGGCCGCTATTTTCGGATTGGCTGGTGTCGTTGTCATAACTTTGCCCCTTTACTTTCATGTGGTTTTCCTTCATTATGCATGATAGAACAATATAATGACAACTGATTAAAACGAAAGGTAGCATATGGCATGGACATGCATATTCCCACTTTCACCGATGTCCTCTCGGCACAGAAGCAGATTCGCCCATATTTG
>DATGJV010000582.1:0-4130 GCA_035295005.1 Ktedonobacteraceae bacterium
CAATTGTTGCTGGCACGCGACCACCTGGGTGTGAAGCCACTATTCTACGCGCAACGGGGGAGTGCAATCTTATTTGGTTCGGAGTTAAAGGCTCTACTAGCTCATCCAGACGTTAAGGCTGAAATCGATACCGCTGGCTTAACCGAAATCTTTAGTTTTCGACGCACGCCCGGCTCTGGAGTATTTCTGGGGGTATATGAGCTGCGTCCCGGTCATATTCTCACAGCAACATGTCACCATACTCAGATTACGCGCTACTGGAACCTGTGCAGCCAGGCGCATACAGACGATGCACGCACGACATCCGAGCATATCAGGGCATTGCTAGAGGATACTGTCAGACGGCAGTTGATTGCCGACGTTCCAGTGGTGAGCATGCTATCCGGGGGCCTGGATTCGAGTGGCCTGAGTTCTCTTGCGGCCAGAGAATACAAGCGCGAGGGCAAGCAGCTTCATACCTACTCGATAGATTTTGTAGACAGCGCACGACACTTCCAGGGTGATGCGTTTCGCCCAGGTCTGGATGCTCCCTGGGTGAAGCGAGTCAGAGAGTACATCGGGAGCAAGCACTATACCATCATGGTGGATACCCCCGAATTAATAGAGAACCTGCTAGTGCCGGTCCATGCACACGATCTGCCAACAACTGGTGAAATAGAAACCTCGCTGTATCTCCTGTGTAAAGCGATGAAAGAGCATGCTGTAGTAGGTATTTCGGGCGAAGCGGCAGATGAAGTTTTCGGTGGCTATCCCTGGTTCTTCAACAAAGTTGCTATCAATGCTCCAACCTTCCCCTGGTTTGTAATGATGGGTGCCACTAACAATAAGTCCACCTTCTTCTGGTTATCTACATAGGTCATGCAAAAGATCAAACCGGCAGAGTATGCAGCACGGTTATACCGGCAGAGCCTGGCAGAAGTGCCACGCCTGACAGGAGAAACTCCTAAAGCGGCTAGAATGCGCGAAATCTTTTATCTGGCTCTCACTCATTTTTTGCCTGTGCTGCTTGACCGCAATGATCGTATGAGTATGGCAGTAGGCTTTGAGATGCGCGTGCCGTTTTGTGATCACCGCCTGGTAGAATACGCATGGAATATCCCGTGGGATATGAAGACTGTTGGGAACATCGAGAAGGGCATTTTGCGCCACGCTCTGGCCGGTATTCTACCAGATGATGCACGAAACCGCCGCAAGAGCGCATATCCCACGTCACAGAACCCAACATACCTGGAAGCTCTTCGACAGTGGGTACTCCATATATTGAACGATCCCAACTCACCCATTCTGCCGTTTGTTAATGCTGATCTTCTACGGCTCCTTACCGAAGGGAAGGTGCCACTTCCGGGAGATATAGCTGCTTTCCAGTACGAGCATGTGATCCAGACCAACGCCTGGTTGAAAGACTATCATGTGAGCGTGCTTTAATGCTTATTGTCAAATACCCGAAAAACTGTGAAAGGGAACCCGCCTTGACAACGCTGCCGTCGTATGGCACACTCATCGCCGCCTGATGAAAAGCCGAATCTCCCACTCAGAGAACCGTTTGCATGATCGCCGGGACTGCTGCCTCAGAGAGCGCCAGTGTCCACAGCGCCGCTTGCAGCCGGTGCAACTTCCGCAGTAATGCCAGCGGATTGAGCGTGAGATACTCCTGTGCTAACCGCGCTTTGACTTCTGGGGAGACATGCTCGTCGGCCAGCACTCACCGATAGGGAGTTTTCGCTGCATCATAGGTTTTCTTATGAACATCTTTCCAAGTTTTGAGAGAGCGTGTTTAGTGACTCATGCCATTACTCTTGAGATGACAAATGCTTACGATAATCAAAGGCTTCCCCAATACGCCAAAAGATATTTACATGCTTCTAAACTGGTACAAGAACAACTGCATACTACCCCTAATCAGTCGGGAATACTGAGGCCTCAGCCTCCTCCAAAACTGTAGTTGGGAAATCATATAACAACGATACCGGAGGTTCTACCAACTGTCGGGGCTAAGTTCGTGTTTATGCTGTGCTGTAGGCGTACTTAACTGCTGCAGACGCTGTAATCGTGCGCTCTCCTGTGCAACCAGCCACTGATCCTGACTGAGCAAAGTATTTGCCTGAGCGAAATACGGTCGGCTTTCGGTAATCTGTCCCAGCGCGTAGAGGCATTCAGCGATCTCCTCAAACACGTACCCGTCCGGTTCCTCGTTATCTTGCTTCCATGCGGTCAGTAGGTCCTGTTGCAGGGCCAGTGCCTCCGTAATGCGGTGCAACGAACGCAGCGTGCGACCAATACACCAGCGAGCAATTCGTCGCTCACGGGCGTTTCCATGTTCCTGCTGCCACTCCTCTGCCTGCTGGAAGGAGGTCAGGGCATGTTCATACTCGCCTTGCTCGTGGTACGTCCACCCCAGGTTGTTGTACAACGACCCACACCTATACTATCCCCCAGAAACTGGACAGGCCAATAAGATAGAATGAAGCTGTATCGGGAAATGTCAGGAGGAGGAAAACGATGTCTGTTCAACGAAAACGGTACAGTGCAGAGGAAAAGACGAAAGTAGCAGTCGAGGCAATTCGAGGGCAGAAGACGATCAATGAGTTGGCAAGTGAATATGGTGTCCATCCGACCCAGATCACCCAATGGAAGAAGCAGGCACTGGAAGAAATCACTACCGGTTTTTCCGGTGGTCGTGAGCGTCGTGCAAGAACGGATGAAGCTCTGGTGGCGTCTTTGTATCAAGAAATCGGGCAATTAAAAATGGAGATGGACTGGCTAAAAAAAAGTCAATCGGGAGCGTTGAGGAGAAGAGGGCGCTGATCGAACCAGGGCACCCGGTCATCAGCGTCGCACGACAGTGCGAGTTGATGGAACTGGCTCGCTCCAGCTATTATTACCAACCGATGGAAGTCGCGTGAGGAGAATCTGCATCTGATGCGCCTTTTAGATGAACAATAGACCCGAACGCCTTTTTATGGCATCAAGAAGATGACTGCCTGGTTAGAGACGCAAGGCCAAAAAGTGAATCACAAGCGTGTGGCTCGCCTGTTGAGACAGATGGGTTTGATGGCGATGTATCCCAAACCACGGTTGAGTCAGCCAGGAGAACAAATCGTGTGGTATCCGTATTTGTTGCGTGGGCTTGCTATCGATCGAACCAATCAAGTCTGGAGTACAGATATCACGTATATCCGCCTGAGAGGAGGGTTCCTCTATCTGGTCGCGATTCTCGACTGGTTCAGCCGCTACGTGCTGGCCTGGCAAACCTCAATCACGTTGGATACGGCCTTTTGTCTGGAGGCGCTTGACCTGGCCTTTCAGAACGGGCAGCCAGAGATTTTCACTAATGACCAGGGATCGCAGTTTACCAGTCACGAGTTTATCAACCGACTGAAAGCAGCTGATGTGCGCATCAGTTGGGATGGAAGAGGAAGAGCATTGGACAACATTTTTGTGGAGAGGCTCTGGAGAAGTGTCAAATATGAGGAGGTCTATATTAAGGATTATCAGACGATAGGAGAGGCCGAAAAAGGACTGAAAGAGTATTTTCAGTTCTACAATCAAGTTCGGTTACATCAGTCTTTAGAATATCGAACACCGGCGCAGGTATATTATCGGTCATAATGTACATCCATTTGCTCTATGGCTGAGTTCCTTCTTAAAGTGGGGCGATTTTTGTCTTGACAATGGGGGATAGCATAGCCCAGCCCAGCCCTGCAATTCAGCAGTAACGCATCACCACTCCTACAAAGTCAGGCCCATATAGGTGTAGCGGAAGCCTACTCACAATTTAGTGACAAGTCCAGTAGCGCAAGAGACGAAGCTTTACGCCATAGAGAACATGCACGAGAGTTGTTACCTACCAGCCCGGAACAAGACCCACATTACGCCTATACGCACTTTAATAAGTTCACGATCACCAACTTTGAAGGGCTTATGTACCTTCATCTGGAACAACCAGAACAAGCATGGGAAACATTTGCCGAGGTTGACCATGAAGTCCCCCAATCGCTTGTACCTCAACGTGTCGAACTGATAAACCGTAAAACCGCGACATTATTAGCTCTCGATGAGATGCACGCAACTTGTGATAACCTTGAGTTGGCAGTAACGGCAGCTCTCAGAATCGGTTCTGAACTACGCTA
>DATGJV010000583.1:0-2583 GCA_035295005.1 Ktedonobacteraceae bacterium
TGGAATGAGGCATGCGCACCAATCGAAGAACCTGCCGCGTCGTGTCCGTCATTCAGGCCGCGAATCACCGAAATCAATCCTGCCGAATCCACATCCCACACGCCTGTGATGTTCGGGTAATCAGCAACCCGCACCGGGTCGCCCGTCAGTGCCAGGATGTTACGGATGCCGAGGGCGTGAGCGCCCAACAATTCGGATTGCAGCGCCATCAAATTGCGGTCTCGCGTCGTAAAGTGAATGATGGTTTCAATACCCAGGTGGTCTTGAATGAGTCGCGCAAGGGAAATACAGCCCATACGTACTCGTGCCATCGGACTATCAGCGATATTGATGCAATCAACGCCCGCTTCATGTAATAACGCTGCACCCTCAAGTATCCTGGTGGGGTTCAACCCCTTCGGCGGGTCTAATTCGACGCTCACTACAAACTCGCCTGCCGCGAGCTTTTCCTGCAAGCGTGTCTGAGTACCCTGTTGAGGAACGATGATCTCCTCTTCAATCAAACTGGCAATGGTTGCTTGAGCCTTTGTCAGGCCGTTTTGCCCGTTGGATGAACGGACCTGGATGTTTGACGAAGTGTCTGGAACAGTTTGCGGAACGGCCCCGTAATGTTCGTCAAGGGCTTTGCGCATTGCGGCAATGTGGCGCGGAGTGGTGCCACAGCATCCGCCAATAAGCTGTACACCGGCTTTGGCGAAACGGAGCGCGTAATCCGCGAAGTAGTCAGGCGTTGCCATATAAAAGAAACGGTTGCCGATACGAGCGGGAAGGCCCGCGTTTGGTTGTGCGGAAAACAAGTGTGCCTGTTCGGAAAGGGGTTGAATGCTGGCAATCATCTCTTGTAGAACATCGAGTGTTGCGGCTGGCCCGACGCTACAATTTGCTCCTGTCACGTTTACGCCCAGGTCGTCCAGTACGGCGGCAACTCGTGCGGCCGATTGACCGGAGAGGGTGTGACCATCCTCATAGAAGCTCATTTGTGCGACAATTGGCAGTCCACCAATATCCTGTGCAGCAAGCACGGCCTGGCGCAATTCGGGTAGATTGGAGAATGTTTCGAGAATGAGCAGGTCTACGCCGCCAACCAGTAGCGCCTCAATTTGTTCGCGGAAGATGGAGCGTAGTTCGTTCAGACGATGCTCATCCGGTGCCTGTAGAGGGCGTCCACTTGGTCCGACTGCGCCAGCGATAAAGACCGGTTGGCCTGAAACCTCACGGGCCTCGCGTGCCAGTTTCGCCGCACGTTTGTTAATCTCACGCACCTGCCCTTCCAGGTTGTACGCTTCAAGTTTCGCCCGGTTTGCGCCAAAGGTATTGGTCTCGATAATTTGTGCGCCCGCGCTAATGTATTCGCTGTGAATATCTTGAATAAGCGCGGGCTGCGTCAGGTTCAGCGCATCGAAGCATTCTTCGTAAGTAATGCCTCGTGCGTACAACAGCGATCCCATGGCACCGTCACACAATAGCGGGCGTTGTTTAAGCTGTTCGAGTATTGGATGATCCATAAAGTCTCTCGTCTCCCACCAGGTACAAATTTACTTTTCTACATTGTACCCCTTTTTGGCATATTATGAAACATGACCGTTGCGATTAGTTTACCGCGTCTGTATCGCCAGGGTAAGACCGTTTATTTACAAGGCGGACGCGATTAGCTGGTCTCGACAGCCATATTTCATATGGAAGAGTCGGCACCCTGTATAAATTGCCTATAGTCGAAAGCACAATTTCTTTGCTATACTTAGAGTAAGCATTTCATGTCAAAAGTTCGGGGTACAGCCTATGCTTTTGAAATTGATGCTCGGAAAGGTGAAGGCGTAGCATGCATTGGGACAGCGTCGTCGCAGTGTACTGTGGATACTGAATGCTCTGGTCCGAGAAGATGCTAAGCGGTAATTCATGGAAAGTGTTACAAGTCGTCAACAACCCCTTATCGTGGCGGTCTGTGGGGATAGTGGCTCAGGGAAGACAACCCTAACCGATGGGATGGTGCGGGTCTTTGGGCAGGAGCGTGTGACGCACATCTGCCTCGATGACTACCATACGATGGATCGGACCACCCGTCTGCGTACTGGTATCACCGCGCTGCATCCTATTGCGAATAACATTGCGCTCATGACAGAGCATATACGTTGTCTCGCACGCGGTGAAAGCATTATCAAGCCAATCTACGACCACAAACATGGGACGTTTGCCGAACCCGTCCTTTTTACGCCCGCTGATATTATTATAGTGCATGGTCTGCATCCACTCTTTACCGAAGAGTTACGTAGCCTTGCGCATGTACGTATCTACCTTGACCCCGAAACTGCTCTCCTGCAACAGTGGAAAATTATGCGTGATAGCACCTCTCGCGGCTACACCGTCGGGCAGGTACGCGAGCAAATGAAGGATCGTCGGCGTGATAGCCGCATCTATATCCAGCCGCAGAAACAATATGCCGATATTATCGTGCGTTTCTCCCGTGGCAGCCTCTACTATCGCACACGAAACCTGGCCCATCTTGACGTGCGGCTGATCGAGGCCAAAGATGCCCCCAAAATTGATCTAAGCGATGTTTTGGAGGTATCCCGCGATTGGGAAGAC
>DATGJV010000584.1:0-3042 GCA_035295005.1 Ktedonobacteraceae bacterium
ATCGAATGTATCGTCAAGCATCATTTTCAAGTTAGTAGCAAGGTTATCACTTACCTGTTTGGCATGATTCCAGATATCTACGCTTTCCTGGCTTTGCGCAACCAGCCAGTTGCCTTGCCAGATGTGATTCTGTGGAACTGAATCAATAACACTGGCTAAAGATGTCGTAAATTGAACTTTGCGAGCCTCATCAGGTGTATTGCCGCCACTTGCTGTAATCGAACCGTCTGAAAGCGTATGATTGACTCGTACCATTGCTACGGCCTGATCTACACCGGGGAAAAGGATGTTGCCCCGATAGTAGCGCACGGCGGCGGCTGGAACGTAGGGGGGCGTTTTAAGGAGTTGACGCACGGCGCTGGCGCTTTTATCGCCGAAAATGGTCAATGGTACGATGTAGACCATCTGCCCGTAGGAGGAGAGATGATAGAGTCCCAGGCGCAGGAACAGCAGGTAGAGGTTGGTGTCACCGGAAAGGACAGCTTTGTAGAATTCGGTGAGCTTGAACCAGCGCACATGCAGTTCCTCTTGCCGGCTGTTGACATACGGTGGATTGGAGATGACGTAGAAGAAGCCTTCGGTATAGTTATCCAGTTTGGCCTTGATGGGGAAGGCTTCGTCAACGATGCGCTCGCTCAGGTAATCGGTGACTTGCATACCTGCGGGCGTGCCGGTGACATCGGCGCTATCCAACACTTCGCGGGGTAGTTCGAGGCTGTTGGTGTTGTAAATATGAAAGCGTTCGATGGGACGAGCGTCCCCCGATTGTTGCAGCAGCGAGTAGTCGTCCAGCCCCTGTATGAGCAGGTTCATCTCGGCAAGATAACAGGCGAAAGGGTTGAGTTCCATACCGAAAAAGAGTGAGGTCAGGTCGTCGAGGTAGCGACGCGCAAACTCTTTGCGTAAATCAGGATGGGCGTGTATTGCCTCTTCGCTATCGGCCAAACTGTGTTGATTGCAGAAAAAGGTGCGCAGGGCAGTACGATAGCGACGGGCCGCGTGTACAAGAAAACTGCCGCTGCCGCTCGCGGGATCGAGCATGCGCCGACCGACGATGTGCGGCCCATTGTAGTCGAGCAGATCGAGCATGTAGTCAACCACATCGTCGCGGGTCAAAAAGTGTCCTTTACGGTTGCGGGCCGTGCGGTCAATATATTCTTCATAGGTAAAGCCGATCAGATCGCTGGCGATGTTTTGAAAATTATAGCGGCAGAGGAATTCCAGCGTCTCTACAAAGAGAAAGTCGTCGGGGTTGAACCAGTCGAAGATGGCTTGCTGGAAGAAATGGAGGTAGTAGTGACCGGCCTTCCGTGCCAGGATATTGCAATAGCTCTCGTTGAGAATACCGACGCCTTCAAGTTCGCGGAAATGGCGTTTGACATACTCGCTCCAATCGCGGAAACCGCCGTTGCTCATGAAACGGGGGCGCAAGATGGCTTTGTCCTCCAGCACGCGCACTAACAACAGACGCACGAAGAAGACGTAGGCTACCTGCTCGGCGAATACTTCGGGCCGCACATCCTCCTGATCGCTCTGACGTTCGCTCCAGACGCCGTAGGCTTCGGCAATACCGAACTGCTCCGTCTCCTTAAAGCGCAACTCCAGCAGGGCATTATTGATGTGCAACGCCCGCGCCAGCCAGGTCTCGACATACCCGGCCAGGGCAGGGCGTAATTTGCCTTTGCCCAGCATCTTTTCGATGGCCTGTCGCACCTTGAGTATTTCGGGGGCCTGTATCTTGCCAATCTGAGGTGTTAGCTGTTCTATCTCCTCCAGCACACGTTGGCTGATGATATCCAGGCCGCTTTTGCTGAAGGTGATCTTGCTAATAAATTCGTCGCGAATGCGCTCCCACTCCCGATGTAAAAAGGCGTCTTCATGAATCAATCGCTCGCGTTGCTCAATGGCCTCGCGTACCTGTGAGAGGGCGGCCAGCCGCAGATGTTCAAGCGAGAGGCGGCTTCCACTGATGAATTGTTGCAGTGCCTGGGCGTTCTCCAGTGGTATCGTCACCTCCGCAAAGGTTTGCTCATTGACACAGATATTATTGATCAGCTGCTGGAATTGACTGAAACGCTCTTTGCCGAAAAGCAGACGAAATAATGCGAGATTGGAGGACTGCTTTTCCCGCTCGTTGCCCAGCAGTTGCTCAATTGATACGTCTACCAGCATCTCATACTTGAAAGTATCGCCAGGGATGAAGCGCACCGCGTAGATGCGGCGCATGTTGCACCAGACAGCGTACCCGGCAGTGCCAACACAGTAGCGTACCATCTGTCGCAGATGTTTTTCGTCCAGTGCAAGGGTGCTGTTTTTATCCTCCCAGATAAAAGCTGTACCAACGGTACCATTTACTGTGTAATCCGGACGATTGGCCTTCTGACCAGCCTGTGGACGGTTATAATTCCAATCGGTTTCCCCGAACCCCAGCCACTCAAGTGTATGGCGAGCGAAACGCGCATCCACTGCGTCGGCCTCGTCATTACTCCGTTCGGCTTCGGGCAAGGCCAGATATTCTTGATAGCTATAGGTGCGAGTATCAATAGTCATAGAAAAACGCTCTATGACGGCTTTGAGAAACGTTGCGACAACCAGTGCTGGCTCGTAGGGATCGGCTTTTTGCGTCGTTTTGCCATTCAGAGGCGATTGTACCATAGCGGAAATAATCCTCCATCACGATCTTCCAGAAGATTGTAACATGGAACAGGATGTCTGCATAGCATGTTACAATTATGTTCCTTTTCTCGTTTTAACATATAGAGAGTGAGAAAGCTCTCGGCCTGTCAGGGACAGGCGAAGTATACACGGAGTTGGTACTCGTAGTGCGTTTGTTTATTGGAACATGCGGCGAGTAGTGCTTCTTGTAGTGCGTTATTTGTAGGGTAGATTACGTAATCATCGGAACATTTCTGGGAGTCAGGTTTCCTGGCTCCCTATTTTATACAAATATTTGCCCGTATGAGGTTTGGCTGACATTTGCGAAGGGGTACACATGTCGCGACATGTGTACCCCTTCGCAAATGTCAGCCAAACCTCATACGG
>DATGJV010000585.1:0-3704 GCA_035295005.1 Ktedonobacteraceae bacterium
ACAATCAGAAAAGCCCCGCCACCGGTGGCTCCGCCTTCTGGCCGGGTACCTTCCGGGCCGCTACCCAGAGTGGTCAAGTCGCCAGAGCAGATTGGTCGGATTCAGCCACAGCAATCTATCTATGATGTCGTTCGCGAACCAACCGATTCCAATGAGTATGAGCAGAGGGAACACCCACACGAACGAATCTATCCTGAACGAGGGAAAAGTTGGACGTTGCGCAGTGGCTGGAATATCATCGGTGCCAGCCGACGGGGTTACGGCCATTCTTTTGAAGGAAAGTACCGCGAGGACGATTTTGAGATTCGGCATACCAGAGCAGATACGCAAAGTACACAACCAGATATGGTCATGGTCGCTATCGCAGATGGCGTGAGCAGCAAACCGTATTCCCGTCGTGGGGCGCGGGCGGCGGTGCAAGGAGCGATTAGCATCAGCGGGACCTCTGTGCAATTGCAAGAACTGCGAAAAGCCATTGGGAAACAGGCTCCATTCAATGTCTGGCAAAACACTGCTTTCAATGCATTGATAGAAGCGTTGCATGCGGCACATGCTTTTGTCGAGCAACAGGCAAAGTACCACCACATCAGCGTTGATGATATGCATTCGACGTTGATGGTGTACTTCGCTATTCCCATAGAGCAGAGATTATTTGTTGCCAGTGTGCAGGTGGGAGATGGGGCACTGTTTGCCATGCGGCCTGGAGGGGCAACGCCCCGCGAACGCTGGCAGTGGCTGCAACAGCCGCAAATTCAGGCAACAGGCAACGAAGTGCAACCATTTATGCGCACGGGGCCAGAGATGTGGCAACATTATTTGCGTGCCGATTTGCTGGATAATCCTTCGTTCATCATGGGTATGACGGATGGCACCGCCGATGACATTGAAGAGCCGCGTCCGACGCCAGAAGTTCCCAATCCCGACCCTTTCTATTATGTTGATGATTTCTATCAGCATATCATGAAGGCCGTGACGAACGTACCTCAACCAGCAGAGGGGCTGTTGAAGTTCCTGGATTACCAGAAGAAACAGTCGTTTGATGACCGCACCGTGGTCTGTCTCTACCGTTGATAGGGGGATTGTGCATGAAGGTCAAATTTGCCGATGGTTCGGAAGAACAATACGACGATACACCGTTCGCCTTTGGCGCGGAAGGCAATATCTATTGCTCCGCCGACAAAAAATCCGTCATCAAACTGTATGACAACCCACCCGACAAGGCGAAGGAAGCCGAGCGCATCAGTCGCATTGATACACTGATTAACACGTTTAATCCTACCAAAGATGACGCCTACTGGGAGGAGTTTTTCACGTGGCCGGAGAAGCGTGTTGTGCAACCACATGTTGGTTTTCGTATGCGCTATGTCCAGGGCATGAAGACACTCGAACACTATTTCCTGAGTAAGGCGTTTGCGCGTCTCAAGCCGGAGGAGCGCGGCTGGTTTATCGGGCGCATTGCAGTCGCGATTAAACTGGTGAGTGCCGCTAATCGGCTTGCGACGATGGGCCTCTGCTATCCTGATTTTTCGGGGAAAAATATCATGGTTGACCCATTTGAAGGGCGCATGGTTCTCATTGACTGCGACAGCCTGACCGTTCCTGGCAGATTATCAGCGACAGTCGAGGGGACAACCACCTTTCGCGCACCCGAAATCGTGACGCATACCATCCCAGTACCATCGGTCAAAACCGACCGCCACGCGCTGGCTGTGTTATTATACTGGTGGCTATTGTTGTGGCATCCTCTGAATGGAGATAAACGCTTTGATGCCGACCCCGACAAGGACGACGCGCTGCGTTACGGCGCTGATGCAATTTACATCGAGCATCCGTCAGATAGCTCGAATCGCGCCAGTAAGCAGGTATTGAAAGCGCGTATGCTGGGGCCAGACCTCGAAAAGCTCTTCCACACAGCTTTTGTGGATGGGCTGCATAATTCCGATAAGCGTCCATTGCCGTTTCAGTGGCAATCGGCGCTCTATCATGCCTACGACCAGATTATTCCCTGTGCATCGCCGCGCTGCGATTGGCGTTTCTTTATTGCGACCAACACGCCGCGTCTCACCTGCCCACGCTGCCAGCAGCCACTGGGCAAGCCATCTACCCTGCCGTTTCTCTACTTGATGGCGCACAGGCGGACGGGGGATCCCAATGATTACGCCACCGACGAATCGAAGGCACATTATGTCGTTGGCTGGCCCGGCAAAACACTGCACCAATGGCATATCCGACCCGATGCCGCGCCGGGTTATACTGACCGGAGCAATATTCCAGACCCGTCACCACGTGCTGTATTTGAGTACGATGAACATAACAACCAGTGGTACCTCAAGAACCTTGCCGAACATGATATGTACTACCGGTGGCCGCAAGATGGTGCCAATCAGTGGCGTCCCTGGACATCTAATACGAGCGTGCCGCTGGTATCTGGCATGGCATTGCAACTTGGTAGTCCGCCAGTACATTTTCGCGCCAACGTCACAGTAGCGAAGGTAGGATAGGAGCAAAGAGAGCTATGGCAAAAAGGAAGTTGCGCGAATTTCCACCCACACAACCGCACACTCCCTGGCCTACTATTTACGTCTCGCCGGAGGACCGCCGTTACATGCCATTGCCGGAGACGCGCCTAGGAAGACATGCGCGGAGGCTGCGTGCATCGCTCGACCTGCTGTTGCTCGATCTGGGGATGGCAAGCGCGAAAGGTGCTTTGCTGGGCCTGTTTGTATTCGCGGTCATTTATAGTTATTACAACCTGGAAATGCAAGGGTTTTATGGCCTGGGTATCTGGCTCTGGGTTATCGTTGTTGCCGGACTGCTGGCACTGTTGATGCTGGTTGGACTTGACTTTACTATTATGATACTCATGGGTATAACGCTCTGGTTAAGTTTTCCGGCAATATTCCGCGTGCCGTTGATACTCCTGTTGTGCCTGGGATGCGGCGTTGTGAGCGGCAGTATATTGGAATTCTTCCCACGAGGAAGATGGCGATTCTCATCATGATGAAAGATGGAATATGAGACCCGCTGGAAGGAGGCGTCCATGTCAGACCGCGTGGGAGAACAGATTGACCGCTACCGGCTCATCCGCCTGTTAGGCAGAGGCGGTTTCGCCGAGGTCTATCTCGGACAGCACATTCATCTCAATACGTTTGCCGCCATCAAACTTCTGTTGACGCAATTAACAGGAAATGATGTACAAAAGTTCCGCAACGAGGCATATAACCTGGCGCAATTGAGCCATCCGAATATTGTGCGTGTGCTGGATTTTGGTATGTATGGTGAGACGCCATTTCTGATTATGGATTTTGCCCCGAATGGGACGTTGCGCACGCGCCACCCCATGGGATCGCAATTAGCGTTGGCAACGATCGTGCCGTATGTCAAACAAATCGGCGGTGCCTTGCACCTTGCTCACAGCAAGAATGTGATTCACCGCGATGTCAAACCTGAAAATATGCTGCTGGGGAGTCAGAATGAAGTATTACTCAGCGACTTTGGCATCGCGAAGAATTTGCAAAATTCCCAGTCTATGTATAGTCAGGGGGTGGTTGGCACCGCAGGTTACATGGCTCCTGAGCAAATTAGAGGCAATCCGTGTCCAGCCAGCGATCAGTACGCGCTGGGCATCATCGTCTACGAATGGCTCTGTGGTGATCGTCCCTTCCACGGTTCCTTCATTGAGATCACGGCGCAACATATTCACG
>DATGJV010000586.1:0-2411 GCA_035295005.1 Ktedonobacteraceae bacterium
CACAGACAGATGGGTGAGGAGAGAACTGTGGTAGTGTTTGCTTACCGCTAGCGGTAAGCAAACACTACCACAGTTCTCTCCTCACCCATCTGTCTGTGATGATTTGACAATTTTAGCGCGTTTCTGCTATAATGCGTGGGCAATCACGCCCGACGATTACGTCGGCATTTTTTGTAGCATATATAACCATGTATGGCCCAGGTGAAAAGGCAAAACAAACAACAGACGTTTCGGGAGGAATTGTACTCACATGCCCAATAATGCAGCTGCTCGGAAGCGTATGCGCCAGGAACAGAAGCGCCGCTTGCACAATCGCAGCGTGAAATCAATTGTAAAAACACAGGTGACAAAGGCCCGGCAGGCGATCAACACGGATGTGGAGACCACAATAGCTGAAGAAGCGGTTCGCGCCGCCGTAAGTGAACTTGATCGCGCCGCCAAAAAAGGCGTCATTCATCGCAACAATGCTGCTCGCCGCAAGTCTCGCTTAATGAAGCAGCTCAATGCAATAAAGTAGGTTCTCGCGCTAATGCTCCGCTAACCCACTGCGACACGACTATTTGAGTTGGGCGAAGGATGGCGAGTATGCCGGGCAAAAAGCGCACAGGAAGGTGTAGAAGGATGGCTGACAAACAAGTCATAACGAAACCAGCTGGGCGAGCGCTCTTAGCGGCGGTCGAAAATGCTCAGTTACGTAAAGATGTGCCGGAAATTAAATCAGGCGATACCGTGCGCCTGCAAGTAAAAGTCGTCGAAGGAGTCCGCGAACGTTTGCAGCCTTTCGAGGGTGTCGTCATGCGCTTGCGTGGCGGCGGCGTTAATAGCAACTTCACAGTGCGCCGTATCACGCACGGCGTCGGTGTTGAGCGTACATTCCTCCTCAATTCTCCACGTATTGAGAAAATTGAAGTTATCCGCCATGCTCGCGTGCGCCGTAAACAACTCTACTATCTGCGCGGCCTGACAGGTAAAGCAGCTCGCTTGAAAGAACTGCGGCCGATGACCAGTAAGCAAGCGGCAGCCAAAGAAGCGGCTAAAGCGGCAAGAACTGGTGGTACTGCCCAAACCCCCAATAGCTAATGACGGCGGAAGCGTGTAATAGCGCAAGTGTGTAATGGAGCAATGGTGGCAACGAAAACGCATAACGCATCAGTACCACCTGCGTTGCCAGCATTCCCGACGCTGGAAGAAGAGATGGCCCTGCTCAGTCAGGGCTATTCCTTTATTGCCGGGCTTGACGAGGCTGGCCGGGGCTGCCTCGCGGGTCCCGTTGTCGCATCAGCAGTGATATTGCCCATCAGCGACGAGACACTCGCGGTATTCGATGGTGTGCGTGATTCTAAACAACTGAGCATGCAGGCACGCGAGCGACTCTATGATGTGATTATGGAGCATGCCCTGGCGGTCGGCGTTGGTAGCGGGTCAGTGGAATTAATTGACCAGATCAATATTCTCCAGGCCACCAAACATGCGATGCGTGTCGCACTCACACAACTCTTTCCACAACCGCACGCCCTCTTACTTGATGCGCTGCTTCTCCACGATATCGCCCTACCACAACGTTCAATCATTAAAGGAGATGCGCGTTGCCTCTCCATTGCTGCCGCTTCCATTATCGCCAAAGTCACCCGCGACCGCCTCATGTGCCAGCTCCACCAGCAATACCCCCTCTACGGCTTCGACCAGCACAAAGGCTACGGCACCCCCGCACATCTCGAAGCTTTGAATACGCATGGCGCTTCGCCAATTCACAGGACAACCTTCTCGCCAGTGAAAGAAATGCTGTTCGGGTTGTTCTCCACGTCTTCCACAGACATGGAATAGGCAATTCTTTACAAGAAAGCTTGCTAATATAAACTATTGTCAGGTAGAATAACAGCAGAACGGCACAGGCACCCGTAATTTGACACCGCTCCATTTCTATGGTATAAAATGAATGATATTCATTCACTGGAGCATACATGGCAAATCTTTCTGATACTGCAATACAGGATAAACGACAGGCAATTCTCGTGGCGGCGTACAAGTTGTTCGCAAGTCAGGGCTATGAGAACACGACCATTGCTGATATCGCGAAAGCTGCCAGTGTTGCTGTAGGAACGGTGTATCTCTACTATCGCAATAAGCACGAGATTTATACCAGTGTGTCACTGGATTGGAAATCCCGCATCGCGGACGTGTTACGCAATCCAGCCATTACATCGCTGCCTATGAGGCAAGTGCCACGTGCCATGATCGAGGCATCGTTCCAAACGTGTCGCGAAAATATGGAACTGATGTCGCTCTTTGAAGTGAATATGCAAACCAGAGAAGAATTGTGTGATTACAAAGAGCGTGTGGATGAGATTATCAACACCCTTGATGCCTACTTCCAACAAATAATTGCGCAAGGGAGCTTGCAACCATTCGAT
>DATGJV010000587.1:0-5300 GCA_035295005.1 Ktedonobacteraceae bacterium
CTCTTCGGACCATTATTCATACCCGGTGATCCCAACGCGACATCGCACCTGTTCATAGCCTCGCCATCGGCAACGCACTGGCTCGGAACAACGGTGGTGGGACAGGATATTTTCAGTCAACTGGTCTACGGCACGCGCACCAGCGTCTTCTGGGGGCTGGGAACCGGTCTGCTGGTCACGCTGCTCTCCGTGGTAATTGGTCTGGTTGGCGGCTACTCTGGCGGTTGGGTTGACGACGTGCTAACGTTGCTCACCAATGTCTCGCTGGTGTTACCCGCGCTGCCGCTGGCAATTGTGCTGGCGGCGTACTTCCCACGCGGCCCGCTGACAATCTCGTTAGTGATTGTGTTTACCAACTGGGCGTGGCAGGCGCGTGTCCTGCGTTCGCAAACGCTGTCCATGCGCAGCCGCGAATTTGTGACGGCGGCGCGTGCGAGTGGGGAGCATACGTGGCGCATCATCTTCTTTGAGATTTTCCCCAACGAGATTGGCATTGTGGTCGCGGGTTTTGTCAGTACTACCATTTATGTGGTACTCACATGGGCCGCGCTGGAATTCCTCGGTCTGGGTGACGGCACGATTCCAAGTTGGGGGAGCATGTTGTACTGGGCGCAACAGGCGGGCGCGTTAGGAGGCGGACTCTGGTGGTGGTTTGTTCCCCCTGGTCTCTGCATCGCCGTACTGGGTGCTGGTCTCTCGCTTATCAACTTCGGCATTGACGAGATAGCAGACCCACGTTTGCGCGTTGAACGTCCCGCGAAAATCGTGAAAGCGAAGAAGGCAGCATAATGGGAACAAAGATAGATGTCCTGTTGGATGTGAAAAATCTCAGCGTTGATTACCTTGCCGCGAATGGCACGGTTCACGCGGTAGATGATGTGAGCTTAACGTTGAGGCGCGGCGAGATTCTGGGACTGGCCGGAGAAAGTGGCTGCGGCAAATCAACGCTTGCTTATGCAATTGCCCGTCTGTTGCGTCCTCCCGCCGTTATCGTGGGTGGATCGGTAATCTACTATCCAAAAACTTCCGGGAATGAGCCAGAACACAAACGAAAAAAGAAATATGTGAACTCAGGTGAGCCGATAGATGTGCTGAAACTCACACCTTCCCAACTGCTGGATTTTCGCTGGAATGAGCTTTCCATTGTCTTTCAAAGCGCCATGAACGCGCTGAATCCCGTAATGAGCATCGGGACGCAGATTATGGATGTGTTCAAACGGCACCGACCGGATATGGGGCCAAACTCACGCAAACAACGCGCCATCGAATTGCTCTCACTGGTGGGTATCGCATCAGACCGCCTGAGCAGCTATCCCCACGAATTGAGCGGCGGCATGCGCCAACGCGCCGTCATTGCCATTGCACTCGCCTTGCGACCGGAAGTGATTATTATGGACGAGCCAACTACCGCGCTCGATGTAGTAGTGCAACGTGAAATTCTCGAACTGATTAGCGGTCTGTGCAAGGAATTTAACACTGCGCTTATATTTATCACACACGACCTTTCGCTATTGATCGAACTGGCCGATGATATCGCGATTATGTACGCGGGGAAGATGATTGAGAAGGCCAGCAGCCAGGACATGTACCAGCATCCACGCCATCCCTACAGCTATGGATTGCTCAATTCGTTCCCAACATTGCGCGGCCCCCGGCGCAAAATGGCCGGTATTCCTGGCTCCCCACCCGATTTACGCAATGTGCCGCCGGGTTGTCCATTCAACCCGCGCTGCCCGCTGGTTTTCGATGTGTGCAGTTCTGTTGTTCCGTTGCTGCGCCCTTCGGTAGCTGAGGAGCCTGACCAGATTGCGGCATGCCATCTGTATGATCCCAGGTTCAGTACAACTCCACCATCCACTGCCGACCTGGCAGCGAAATATGAAGCGTTAGCGGAAAGGAGCGGTGTGTAATGGATATGCTTCATGCATCAGCAACGATAGACAATACGCACGCTGGATCAGGGGCTATTCTGGAAGCTGAGCATCTACGCAAGCTTTTCCCTTTGCGTCAACTCAATCCTTTTGCTACCACTCGCGCAGTCCACGCGGTGGAAGATACTTCTCTTGCGCTCTATCCCGGTCGTGCGACAGCCCTGGTCGGTGAGAGTGGAAGCGGCAAGACAACCATTGCACGTATGCTGGCACGTATTTATGATCCCACCTCCGGTACGATTCGCTTTCGCGGCAAGCCGATTCAGATGGGCAGAGGCTCCGCGTTGCACAACTACCGCCGCCATGTACAGTTGATTTTTCAGGACCCGTTCTCCTCGCTCAATCCGGTACACAGCGTGCGCTATCATCTCAGCCGACCACTGCATGTGTTTGGTCATGTGCGCAATCAGGCCGACGAGACGGAGCAAATTCTCGCCTTGCTCAACCGAGTTAGTCTTACACCCGCAGAGCAGTTCATCGAGAAATATCCGCATCAACTCAGTGGAGGACAACGGCAGCGTGTGGCGATAGCGCGGTCATTGGCTGCCAGACCCGCAGTTTTATTAGCCGACGAACCCGTCTCCATGCTGGATGTATCTATTCGCCTGGATATTCTCAATCTCCTGCTACGGCTGAAAGATGAAGAACAACTGGCCCTGCTCTTTATCACACACGATATTGCCAGCGCCCGTTATTTTGCCGAGGATACAGTAGCAATGTACGCGGGCCAGATGGTCGAGGGTGGGCCGAGCGATGAGGTTATTCAGCAACCCAAACATCCTTACACGCAGTTACTCCTCTCGGCAGCACCAGACCCGGAGCGTCTGAGTGATATCCAGCAGGGGAAACCTTCGCTCACAACGCGAGGTGAGATTCCCAGTTTGATTACACCTCCAACCGGATGCCGTTTTCATCCACGCTGCCCGCACGCCATGCCCGTTTGTCGCGAGCGTTTTCCGAAGCGCACCGAACTCGGCAATGGTCACTGGACAAATTGTTTCCTCTACGGCGATGGAGAGCAACAGGCTGCCGTGCTTTGAGTATCTATATCCTTATGAAATAGCAGATAGCCGCAGATCAAATAGACGATTCCGTTTTTGACAGGTTCAAGCTCTGCTCTGTTTCACCGAGCAGGTCCTGCTCGCGCTCAGCTTCGTATTGGCGGCGTTCCTGTTGTTGCATCCAGCGAATAAACAGAACGCTCATAATGACGATCATGTACAGGCTGACGGGAACCCACATCAGTAGTCCACCCAGTTGCTGATCCGTAGCGGCAGAGAGTCCCCAGACACGCGGCGCGTTGATATAGGGAGTATAGAGCGGTGGCGCGAAGGTCAGCCCGGCCCCTAACAATACCATAGGCATAGAGCCAAAGAAGAGATAGAGAACCTGCCCTCCTGTCGAAAGGCGCGGTAGCCCTTCCTCCACGGGACTAAACATGGGCCACCAGAAAATTATGCCAGAGATAATGAAGGTAAGATGTTCCAGGATGTGCAAGCTGTCGTTGAACAGCGTCGCATCATAAAGCGACGGGGCATGCCAGAGCCAGAGGTCGGCGTTAAACAAAGTAAAAGCCACAACAGGATGGGTCAGCGCCTTGCCAATCTTCAGTATGACACGTTTGCGTAGAAGGGGCCGTACCAGCCAGGCTGGAATTCCAATCAACATGAGCGGCGGCCCCACCATTGTAAGAATGAGATGTTGCAGCATGTGTGCGCTGAAGAGATAGCGGTCCCCCAGTTCATCGAGAGCCGAAAAGAGGGAGAGAAATATGAGGTTGACGCCTATCACGAAAGCGATAGCTTTGCCGGGAGAGAATTGCTCTGCCGGGAAAAACCTTTCGCGAAAAGGTCCAACCGCATAGATATACAATGCAAGAATGAGCAATGTTCCTCCGATGATGGAGGGTTGCCAGTTCCACTCTGTCAGCAAAAAGTGTAGCCCTACCGGCGCATTGACTGTCATAAATATTTCCTGTTTGGTCCTCGCATGACTCGTTGACAGGAGCATGCTAACAAATCAAAGTTTAACGAGAGAAACCCAATAATGGAAAACTCCTCCATCCTATTATAAGCGATTCTTGCGAATCCACAACGTGCTGAGAAACAAAGCAAGAACGAGCGTGATAATTGCTCCACATTGTAAGGATTTATCCTGTGTTATCCATCAAACAGGGAAATGACCCTGGGAAAAAAATAGGGAGATATCCCTATAGACGGATGTAGCCGCGAGGCGTATAGTTATACAGGGAAGTACGTGAGAGTGTTGACCAAAAACAGGTGCAATATTTGCGAGCAAATCTTATTTGCTGTGCTATGGATAACGGCATACGCTAAATTGCAGGTGAGATATATTTTTACGTAAGGAGCGTTTCAAACAACAATGCTGATTTCACGAAAACGATTGACTCAGTTGCTTGGACTTTTATGGCTTATTGATGGAATTTTGCAATTGCAGCCACAGATGTTCACTATGAATATGGTCAATGGTGTCATGAGGCCAATGTTGGATGGACAACCAGCAGTGGTCGAAAGCAGTCTCAACTGGATTGTCCAGGTGACAACCCAGAACCTCATCCTGGTAAACCTGATCGTCGCTATCGTCCAGATTCTTTTTGGCCTCAGTCTCCTCCTGGACCGTGGAGTGAAAGTGGCGCTGCTTGCCTCGATTGTCTGGTCTTTCATTGTCTGGTATGGTGGTGAGGGCATGAGCATGCTATTGACGGGTCAGGCCGGTGCGATAACTGGCGCACCAGGGGCAGTACTACTCTACGCGCTGCTGGCGCTTGTTGTCTACCCTTATGCGCCAACGAGTGATCCTGATGAGGGAGGTATCCTTTCCCGAAAACAATTACGCTGGGCGCTGGCAATTTTCTGGATTTTCATGGCCCTATTACAGGTGCAGCCATACTGGTGGCAGGACGGTCAAATTTCCCAGGCAATTAGCGCGATGGTCGGCCAGGGAGGGTTCAATGGATTTCTCGTTGACCCGTTCTTGCAGTGGCTTTCAAATATCACGAGTTCAATTGAGATTCCGTTGAATGTTGCTTTGATCGTGGTTTTTCTGGCGCTGGGTATTGCGTTGTTCTTCATAGATAACAGGCATATCCGCCCGGTACTGGTAGTATCAATCGTCGTCAGTCTGATCATCTGGTATGGCGCTGAGGCTTTCGGTATGATTTTCACCGGCATGGCGACCGATTTCAATTCGGGGTTATTGCTTGTGGTGATAGCACTGGCTTGCTGGCCCCTGGCACACGCTCGCATCTCACAACGGCGTAAATATATGGCCGAGGTACGGGGGAATCAGCGACAGTCCCAGCGCACTGCCCAGACAGTGTAACTCGCACTCCGCTTACACGTTCAGAAA
>DATGJV010000588.1:0-11485 GCA_035295005.1 Ktedonobacteraceae bacterium
AATATTGAGATGTGGTGCCAGGGCACCCGCAAGGGGATACCCCTACGATACACGCAGAACGGGCCATCGTGTATCGTAGGGGTATCCCCTTGCGGGTGCCCTGGCCCTGGAATGATGAGAACAAAACTTGACACAAAGAGACTCAAAGTTTATACTGTAGTCGCAATAAATCTTTCCCGATTTATGGAATTCAGCAGAGAAAATAGCAGAAATGTACTGAAATATTGCAAAGAAGAACAGAAGAGGAGATCGTCGGTCCTATGGGTCATATGGAAGAGTCTCAGGAAACGCCACAGGCGCAGGCTGGAGTAAATGGTAATCAGACTGCCGAGCAGGCGCGTATCGTGGAATTGGAGATGCAACTGGCGCAGGCAAAGCAGGAGTCAACTGAGAATTGGAATAAATTCTTACGCGAACGCGCTGATCTGGATAACTTTCGCAAGCGACAGGAGCGCGTGTTAGCAGACCGTGTGCAGAATCAGAAAAAGGCCCTGCTACATAAATTGCTGGGTGTACTGGATAACGTGGAGCGTGCGCTGGTCTACCAGGATACGCTTGACCGCCAGGGGTTGCAACAGGCGTTGCGCATGGTGCAATGGCAGATGAACGAAGTAATGCGCGGCGAAGGATTAAATCCCGTGGCAACGGTAGGCGAGACCTTTAACCCATATGTGCATGAGGCAATTGAGGCGGTCGAGGATAGCGACAAGCCGGAAGGAACGATTGTTGAAGAGGTTCTCAAAGGCTATACACTTGGGGATGAGACACTGCGTCCGGCTCGTGTCAAGGTCAGTATGGGCAATACGAAAAGCGAGTAAGCATGTACATCTAAAAGGGGCTGAGCTTTATGGATTATAAAGACTATTATAAAATCCTCGGTGTGCAGCGTGGAGCGAGCGCCGACGATATCAAAAAGGCGTTTCGTAAACTGGCCCGTAAATATCATCCCGATGTCAACCCCGGCGATAAGAAGGCGGAAGAGCGGTTCAAGGAGATTAACGAAGCCTACGAAGTTCTCTCCGATGCTGACAAACGCAAAAAGTACGATACGCTCGGCCCAAACTGGCAGGAGCAATTCGGCCCCAATTTCAGTAGCACGAGGCGAGCCAATCCCTTTAGCGGGCGTACATCGCCGTTCGATTACGATAGTATGGCTGGTGCGGGTGGCAACTCACAATTCTCTGACTTCTTCGAGACGTTGTTTGGCCGCTCCAATCCGTCTGGGACGCGCACACAGACGCGCAATGATATACGCCGCCGTGCTGGCGACAATATCGAGCAGCCCGTCGAGGTAACACTCCAGGAAGCCTATGTTGGCGGTGTACGCACCTTCAACATTCAATCCACCGAAGTCTGCACGGTCTGCAAAGGCACTGGCGAAGTCGGCGGCAAACCATGCGCCACCTGCAATGGGCAGGGCATGATACCACGCAGCAAAAAGCTTCAGGTGAAGATCCCCGCCGGTGTTGACAACGGTTCGCGTATCCGCGTTGCCGGTGAAGGCCAACCCGGCATTGGCGGTGGCCCGCGTGGCGACCTCTACCTTGTGATTAGCGTCAAATTAGACCCTGCCTTCGAGCGCAAAGGCGATGACCTTTTCGTAGACATAGACGTTGACCTTGTGACGGCGATGCTTGGCGGCACCGTGGCTGTACCAACACCCGACGGGCGCAAGCTGATGCTTACGATTCCGGCAGAAACACAAAACGGGCGCATGTTCCGCCTGTCGGGCAAAGGTATGCCTCGTCTGCGTTCCGAAGGCAGCGGCACGCTCTTTGCGCGGGTCAAAGTCAAATTGCCCATGCAACTTTCGCCCGAAGAACGCGCCCTTTTTGAGAAACTGGCCCACACTCGCAACGCCGAAATTCATTCGTAAATTTATATGACCCGCTTATACAGGTTAAAGAAATAAACTGGGAATAAATTGGCTGACTGGCATATCGCTGGCGCTCGTGCCCGGGGTGCGCTAAAGCGGACCCCTACACGCCTTCGGCGTTGCCGCAATTTGTAGGGGCCCGCTTCAGCGCACCCAACGAGACGAACGCAGCAATGTCGAGTCCCCACGAAAACGAATGCAAAGGAGGGAACAATCATGACAGAGAAAAGTAATGGCGCGTGGTATATTATTAGCGTTGCCGCGGTGAAAGCGGATGTACATGAGCAGACACTGCGTCATTACGAACGCCTGGGGTTGATCTCGCCTGCACGCAAGGGCAATAGCCCGCACAGCCCGCGCCTCTATTCGGACCGTGATATCGAACGAGTGATACAGATTCGTGGACTGATGCAAGACCTCGGCGTCAATCTCGCGGGCGTAGAAACCATCCTCCACATGCGCGACCGTATGGAGCAGTTACAAACAGAGATGCGAGAGCGCATGAAAGATGTGCAGACGCAAATGGAGCAACAGCTCAGCGATATGCGCAACCAGCACGAAGCCGAGACGCGCAGACTCAAAGGCATTATCGAGCGTTTGCAAAGAGGGTAAGAGATAGAGAACAAAAATATGCCGGCTCAGCCGGCATATTTTTGTTCTCTGGACAATCAGGGTTGAGGTAATGTAGCGGGCAGCAAATGATATTGCATTTTGAGCGCGATGATGCGAGTCGCAGCCTGGTCAATGCGAGCCTTTGTGAGCGTCCCATCTTGCAGGGCCTGTTTGATAGCGTTAATCATCGCCAGCATCTGGCCTGAACCGTTGGGGCCAAGCAACATGTCATTTCCCGCTTTGAGCGCCAGCACTCCCGCTTCCGGCATGCTCCACTTCTGTGAGATGCCTTGCATATACAGGGCATCGGTCAATACGACCCCGTCGTAGCCGAACTGGTTGCGCAGGATATCGGTCATAAAGATGGGTGAAAGCTCGGCTGGCATCGTCGGGTCAATGGCGGGCATCAGCACGTCGGTTGGCATAATCATGCCGGGGCGATCCAGTGGATTTGACGATTGAATCAGTGCCTTGAACGGCGCGAGTTCAACGTCGTACAGTTGTTGTTGGGTGCGTTTGACCACCGGAAGACCCGTGTGTGCGTCGCTTACCGCGTCGCCCAATCCTGGAAAGTGTTTGATGCAGCCAACTGCTCCCGCGCTCTGCATCGCTGCGAGGTAGGCGCTGGCATATTTTATCACCGTCTGTGGATCGGTGCCGAAGGTACGTGTCACCATATCGTAGCCATTGACAAGGTTGACATCCACATCGGGCGCGAGATTTTCATTAATGCCCAGGGCAAGCAGATCGTGCGCGACCTTTTGCCCTTGCTGGATTGCTACATTAACATTGCCGCTCGCGCCAATCTGCGTCGCATCCATGCGCGTCCCGTAAATGCTGCCCAGGCGTTCAACGTATGGCCCGCCTTCCTCGTCGGTTGAGACGAGCAAGGGGATATTCGCGTTTTGTTGCATCAAGCTGATATCATGTTTTGTCTGGGCAAACGTCTTCATTTGAAATGCATACATAATGACGCCGCCCGCGTGCAACTGCGTAAGCATGTAATTCAGGTCGGATGAATAGGACGTATCGCTATACTCCACCATAATCAGCTGGCCTATTTCCTCGTCAAGGGTCATACGCTGCACATACATGCTGGCTAACTGCTTGTATTGCATATACGAGACGAGATGTTGCAGTTGATTGACCTGATGAGGATTTAGCGGCACGCCTTCAAATGCACCCGTATGTCCCATTGGCAGAACCGGAGCCTGCCCCTGCGCTGTACCACCGCCTGTCGAGAATGAGTGGGCAAAGACTCCACCGAGAACAATCAGAACGGCGAGAACGACCAGCACGGCAGCGACAGGTAATGCCAGCCGCCGCTTTTTACGGCGTTGTGTTGCCACAACAGGTGCGAGCTGTGGTACTGGCTGTAGTGGTTGCATCGGCTGATATGGTCGTTTCTGTTGTAGGGGCCTTGTAGGAATTTGCTCAACCTCAACAGGTACCCGTCTATGCGAGTTGGTAGAAGGTGTTGTATGTGTCCCATTACTTCCCCTCTGAGAAATGACAGGCTGCTTCTCTAACGTTGCAGATATGCTATGATGTTTTTCATCCTGTTTCGATACAGGATGCATCGTGGCTTTACTCGCCAGTGTGCTGGGAGGGAGCGAGGACCATGCAATTTGCTCTTTGAGAGAAGGTTTTTGTTGAGGAGGTGCAGGTATTGGGCGTGCTGACGCTCGAATTCGTGGCAATGGCTGCGTTGGAGCGTTCCCGTCCTCCTCCTCCTCTTCCATTTGTGATGATTGAGAAGATTTGGGTGAATATTCGTCATTCAATGACATACAAGTTCCTTACTATAAACCCTACATAAGAAGCCTACGCATCCTGGGACGTATCGTTCTCGTCTTTTGACTCTATAGAAGATGATTGATGTTCGGCATCAACGGACGCTTCCTCTACATGTAGTAACGTGCCGGGAGAGTCATTTGTTACGCTCGCTTTCTCATTTCCCGTTTCCCCTGTTCCAGGCTGTTGTGGGTCTGTTTCCGTTGCTTCTATTGGCTCTGTTGGTTCTGTTTGCTGGCTAATCACGTGCAGTGAAGAGAGCCATTGCGGTATATCGTCCGCCGCTTCCTGGTGTTCCTGGAATGTATCCATCCAGGATGGCGAGGAAGAGAATGACATATGCTCGTCCTGGAATGTAGACGAGTCATCTGGTGGAGCAGGTGCAACAGGCAACGTATTTGTTGCGTCTTCGACAGGGGCTGTTGCAATCGTACCGGTTGTGGTTGCTCGTTTCTGACGAGATCGCTTCGGCTTAGGCGTCACGGGCGCAACAAACGTTTTCGTAGCAACGTCATCTTGCTCGCGTACTGGCGCTGCTTCTGGCTCTGGCATTGCTTCCACTGAGGGTGCCGATGCCACAGACGCCACAGGCATAGACGTTTGTGTGTCTTCCTCAAGAATGTCCGGTGCTGGTTGCTGGTGGTGCAGTTGCTGGCCCGGCCTCGAAACCACGATGGTCTTGCTTTCCTCATCATCGTCCAACATGGGCGGCGGTACCATATCTGAAAGAACAGGCGAGAGCGGGGTCGGTGGAATCGCGGGCATCACAATGGGTTCCGGTGTGTGCCACTGGCGTGCGAATGGCGCTGCCGGTTCCTCTTTCTCAAGCTCCTCGAACGCATCACCTTCATCATCTTCATAGGAAGCAGGAAGTTCGTCCTCTGGGAGTTGAGCGTTAGAGACGGACGCGGCGGGTTGACGGCGCTGGCGGCTGGCACGCACATTTGGCACGACCGATGGTGGCAGGAGCGCGTAATCAAAGACGACCTTTAATGCTCGGCTTTGTGACTTGTGCGTAGCAGCCTGTAGCGCCTCCCGGTAGTTCGTGAGCGCGAAACGGTGTGTAAGCAGTTGTTCGGGCTGCAAAGCTCCCTGCTCAATAAGTTCGGCGGCGACGGCGAACGTGGATTGATGCTCGTGCGAGCCAATCGGCCATGTCTCTTCGCCATGTCCAATCGTGCCAATAAGGTGAATTTCCTGGAACCAGACTGGTGTCAGGTCAATGCGCATCATGTGCAGGTTGACACCGACCATCACCACAGTACCGCCAGCACGAGTCCAGCGCAGGGTATCATGGGTTGTGCGCCGGTTGCCAATGGTATCGTAAATGACATCGAAGCCGCCGAGCAACATGCGGTTGCCAAATCTTCCACGGTGCATTTCCGCGCCGGTGATGCGCTGGACGCCCTGATAGCTATCCTGGGGATAAATGATGTGCGCCGCGCCCATGCGTGTTGCCTGTTCCACCTGGAAGGCATGGCGGGCCACGACGCTAATTTCGGCCTGTGGTGCCAGCGCCCGCACAACCTGGACGATCAGCAAACCAATCGTACCGGCCCCAACCACCAGTACGCGCTCGCCCGCCTGTGGCAAACGGCGCAGGACGGTATGAACCGCGACGGAGGTTGGCTCTAACAGCACCGCCTGCTCATCGTTGAGTGCTGGGGGGACGCGGAAGAGTTGCAGTTCGTGGAGCAGCATTTCTTCGCTCCAACCACCGCCGACAGGTTGCGGGCCGGGCAGCGAGGCATGTTCGCAGAGCATATAGTTGCCAGCAGCACAGGCGCGGCAGAGAGGTTGCATGCCAGCTGTGGCACAGGTTGGACCATGCTGGAGAACAACACGGTCGCCCACATGCACGTGGCTGACCTCATCGCCTACCTCGATCACCTCGCCGAGAACCTCATGGCCGGGATAGCTGTGTGTCTGGTTATCCAGTGCGGCGGGAGCAATGCGCAGATCGCCGTCAACAAAAACCAGATGCAGGTCGCTACCGCAGATACCGGCCAGCATATTTCGCACGCGCACCCAGTGGGCATCCGGCAACGCATGCCGTGGCAGATTGCGTACCTGTAAAGGAGCAAAAGAAGAGAAATACGCTCCACGCCAGAAACGTCCCAGGAGTTGCGTTGGTATTACATGTGCAGCGTCGAGTTCCAGTGTTGAGGTCCACATACCTTCAATCCTCCATCGGTATCTCTAAAAGATACCTGTATTTCCGTGGGGATAGTTGCGAAGCTCTATCCCTACATTTTGTATCTACATTTCGCACTCTGGCCTTGCTTCAATGGTTGCCTTGCCAACAAATTTCATTGTGTCTTGTGTTTGAACGCAGTGTATCATGCATGCCAGTGAGGGTCAACTATATTAGGAAAAACGGGGAATAGGAGGAGGATTCACGTATGGGGAGGGGCCAGGGTACCCGCAAGGGGATACCCCTACTATATACGCACGTCGCGTATATAGTAGGGGTATCCCCTTGCGGGTACCCTGGCCCCTATATATCGGTACCCTGACCCCCTATAGCCACATCTCTATTGGCACGGTATCCGTATCGTAAACACCGTTTCTTTGTCTGGCTCGCTACACACGGTGATATCGCCGTGATGAGCGTGAAGGATGGCTTGCGCTATAGATAGGCCAAGCCCTGTTCCCTGCGGCGGTGGAAGTGTATCATATCTTGGCATATGTTCGCCCCGGTAAAAGCGATCAAATATATGTGGGAGATCATGTTCGTCAATGCCCATGCCATTGTCAATCACCTCAAGCAAAGCATCGCCTTCTTGCTTGTCAATCCGTAAGTGAATCCAGCCATCGGGGGCGGGTCGTCCATATTTGAGCGCGTTGTCAAAAAGGATATGCAGCGCCTGCTTCATTTTATCCGGGTTCGCCTGCACATTCAGACGTTCATCGGTGGCGAAAAAGAGCGATATCTTGCGCTCGTCCGTTGTGAGAATTTTTGTCTGTTCTACCGATTCTACCGCGATATCTACCAGATCAATCACTTGCGTCTCGACCGGGTCGCCACTATCGAGGCGGGCCAGCATCAGCAGGTCATTGACCAGTCGCGTCATGCGCTCAGCCTCACTTTTCATGAGACGCAGCACTCGTTGCCGTGTTTCCACGTCTTCATGAGGGCTGCGCATCAGTACTTCGGTAAAGCCGCGCAGCGACGTGAGCGGGGTACGCAATTGATGGGAAGCGTCGGAAAATAGGCGGCGGAAACGTGCATCGCCCATCTGTTGTACCTGTTCGGCCCGTTCAAGCTGCCCAACGATCTCATTCAAACTGGCGGCAGTTTTGCTCACTTCGTCATCACTGCTCATCAGGGGTGCAAGCCGACTTCGCTGTTGCAGGTCGCCAAGCGCGATAGCTTGCGTCGCATCGCTTAAACGCCGCAGCGGATGCAACAGCATATTCGTCAGGAGAAATACCAGACCGACTCCCACGATAATCAACACAATAGTGGTTAGCAGGATAACGAGCTGCACATCTCCTCGCGCTGTCCCGGTGCCAATGGTAAAGTATGTCAGGATACTCAGAGCTATCAAGAATATGCCGAGCAGGGTGCTATACATCAGCGTCAGTTGCCAGCGTAAACCTGATAGAGGACGTTGACGCCACGCGAACACCAGCAATCTACGTGACTGCTGCTCGTCTGGAGTTCTGGGAGGCATCATATTCATCGCGACATCACGATTCTGTTCTAATGTATGTCCAGGTGGCTCTGCAGCCATATCTTTCCTGCCCTTTAGTAGTATCCCCATGTACAATAATGCTTCTATGAATGATACGGTTATATACTAGCCCTTGAGTACATAGCCAACGCCGCGCACGGTTTGAATCAAGCGGGGGGTGCTTGGCGAATCCTCGATTTTCTCACGTAAATAGCGCACGTAGACCTCGATGATATTTGTCTCGCCTAGAAAATCGTAGCCCCATACGCGGTTGAGAATCGTTTGGCGATCAAGCACCTGGCGCGGGTGGCTCATAAATAAGTGGAGCAGGTTGTATTCGGTTGCGGTGAGTTCAATCAAGCGTCCGCCCCGCGTCACTTCGCGTGTTGCCATGTTGAGGCGCAAGTCGCCGAACTGCAAAATCTGACTTTCGTTCCCATCCGCCGCGTCTGCTCCCCCGCGCATACGGCGCTGGCGACGCAAAATAGCCTTGATACGAGCGAGCAGCTCCACAAAATCAAAAGGTTTGACCAGATAATCATCCGCGCCAGTGTTCAGACCTATCACCCGGTCATGGACCTCATCTTTTGCCGTCAACATCAGTACTGGTACATCCTGCGTTGTTGGATTGGTGCGCAGACGACGACACACTTCCAGACCATCCATGCCCGGCAACATCAAATCAAGAATTACGATATCGGGATCCATGCGTTGCGCTGCCGCTAACCCCTGTGGCCCATCCATGGCCGACTCTACATGAAAACCTTCGTAGCCCAGCCCTAATTTAATAAATTCGATAATGTTTAGCTCATCATCAATAACCAGGACTTTCAATTTTTGTTGCGCCTCCTGGCCTTGACTGGTTCTTCCAGGTATTTCTTGCATCGCAAGTGTCCTCTTTCCATTGCCAGGTCGTTCCGTTTGGTTGAGAAAGTACGTTGTCGCCTCACCACCCGGTTGCCTGTTAGAAATAAGCTATTATCCCTACTTCTCCACACTTATTATCTTCCTCGCCTGTCTCTTCTCATTATAGAGAGCAATTCTGGATAAGCGCAAGAGAATAGACGTGTTTTATCTCCTTCTCAGCAGAAATTAATCCTGCTCTGTACATACAGGCTATTCTGGCTATCTTCAACCCCTGCTCATAGGTAAAATGTAGGGGTCTACCTTTATTTTGCGCTGTTTCTGGTGTGAGACGTGTTAAAATAGCGAAAATATTCCTGAAACGTGCTATGGAGAGTTGAATGCAGAAAAAAACATTGTTGATTATAACCGGCGTGCTGGGAGTTATCCTCATTGGTGTCATGAGCCTGGCCTTCGCCTTCATTCTCGCGAATCCCAGCCACGCTTCTACCATCAGCGCAACGCCAACCGCGACGTTGACAAATGTGCAAGGTACCCCGACAAGGAAGATGCGACAATTTACCGGCGTCATTCAATCGTTGAATGCGCAAGGCTTTGTGTTTCTATCTACCAATGGGAAAAAGCTCACCACCGTTGCTGTTGACAGTAATACGAAGTATACCTCGGATACTGGCCCCATTGCTTTTAGCAATCTCGCCGTTGGCGAGACCGTGAAAGTTCGTGGCACGTATAACAAGTCTACGCAAATACTAACCGCTTTACGAGTGACCGTTGTGACACCCACGAAAAAAGGGACAGCCTCGCCAACAGCAACGCCGTAGGGGCCGCACCCTCTCCGGGTGAGAGGGTGCCGTCCCTGGCGTCGTCGGGCCGTTCTATCCAGCGGAACAGAGGTGTTTCCCCATTGACAGCTTGCCGCTCCTGATATATGCTAGGGGTGGCAAGTTGGCGCATGCCGAAATGCTTCAATGGAGAAGCGTTGTGCCCAGTGGACCAGTGGAAAGGTAGCCGAGCCAATCATGAAAATGACAACAATGAAGGGAGATTATGGCCTGAGAGCAATGCTGGATATGGCGGCATACTATGGACAAGGGCCAATAGAGAGCGCGGATATTGCGAGTCGGCAATATATCCCCGAACAATACCTCGATCAGATATTAATGGTATTGCGCAAAGAAGGCCTGGTCAAAAGCGTGCGCGGACCAAAAGGAGGACATATGCTGGCAAAACCTCCTGCCCAGATTACAATGGCTCAGGTTATTCGTGCCCTCGAAGGTTACATCCCACCAATGGAATGCTTGCCTAACCCTGATTTCTGCAAGCTGTCGCCCGGTTGTGCCTTGCGTGAAGTATGGCAGAAAGTTGACGAGATGACCCAGCAGTATCTTAACGCAATGACCATAGAGGAACTGGCCCAGCGTCATCAAGTTGATAGCCTGGAGACGATGTACCACATTTAGTCTCTCAGTAAGCAGTATATAGCGCGATTGATGTTGTGTAGGAAGTGAGGAGAAAAGAGAGTCGGCAGATGGTACATCACAACTATATGGGGTAGTACGTGGTTATTGATCGGCAAAAAGTCGTGGAAAACGAAAAATTGATCGCTATTGTCGAAGATGACGCGCATCTTGCGACAATGTTTCAGGACATCTTGATGCATGCTGGACACTGGCGGTTACATATCTTTGCTGATGGTCAATCAGCAAAAGACCAGATACCAGAACTTGCCCCCCATCTCATCTTATTGGATGTGGGGTTGCCCAGCCTGGATGGCGCTTCATTGTTCAAAATATTGCGCGGCCATAGCAACACGAAAAATACCCCTATTATCGTAATTACAGCCAGCCACGATTGGGAACTCCAACGTATGGGCTTACAATCCAGTCTGCTGTTGCGCAAGCCGTTTCAGATGCAAGAACTCCTCTTCATGGTTCGCGCATTACTGAGCGAACCATGAAACATGCTCATATCTACCTGCCTTTTTATTTATTTATCTCTCTGTCGAATAGGATAATTGCCTTATGGCCCACTGGGCAAACAATGCCACAGAACTAATCGGTCATACTCCTCTGGTAGAACTCAATCGTATCGCGGCTGGCTCCCCTGCCACGATACTCGCGAAGCTGGAAATGTTTAGCCCCGGAGGAAGCGTAAAAGACCGTATCGCCTGGCAGATGGTATGCGAGGCGGAATCACAGGGATTACTGCGCCCTGGCGGCATCATTACCGAGCCGACCAGCGGCAACATGGGCATTTCGCTCGCGTGGATTGCAGCTGCCCGTGGCTATCAATGTATCCTCACTATGCCCGATACCATCAGTCTGGAGCGCCGTCTCCTGTTACGCCGTTTCGGGGCAAAGGTCATCCTCACTCCCAGCCGACAGGGGATGCGCGGAGCTATCAACAAAGTGATTGAACTGCGCACAACACAGCCCAACGTCTGGTATCCCCAGCAATTCTACAATCAGGCCAATCCACGGGCGCACCGCGAAGGAACCGCCATCGAGATATGGGAAGAGACCGGCGGTGCGGTAGATATGGTGGTGATCGGCGTTGGTACCGGTGGCACACTGACAGGCGTAGCCGAAGGTCTACGCGCCCGCAAATCCTCCGTGGAAGTAGTTGCCGTCGAACCTGCCGCCTGCGCAGTCCTTTCCGGTGG
>DATGJV010000589.1:0-6434 GCA_035295005.1 Ktedonobacteraceae bacterium
CGCAAGGTCGCGACAATGCCGGTTCGTCCAGTAGCGAGACGTGCGAACTTGAGCGCACCTTCCACCGCCTCTGCTCCACTGTTGCAGAGGAAAAAGCGCGACAGGCCATCGGGTGTAATTTGTGCCAGGCGTTCAAGCAAACTTGCTCGCACATCGTTGTAGACGCTTTCGGGGCAGGTAATCAGTCGTTGCCCTTGCAAAGCCAGCACAGTGGCTATCTCTGTCCGCCCATGACCAATATTCGCCACACCATGCCCGGCAGAGCAGTCAATATATTCGCGCCCATCAGCATCCCATAGTAGAGCGCCTTCGCCACGGACAATGCTCACCGGACGTTTGTTATAGACACCGCTCGTAAAGGCACGTTCCAGTTCGATACTCGTCATTAACTCAGGATTCGCTATCATCTCAGTCACCTTTCTCCCTGTGTTGTTGTGGTAATTCGGGCCGGGGCCGATAAATCGGCGGTGGGCGCGGTAAACCGGCCCCTACAGGCATTTTCCGTTGGGAAATTTGCAATCGTGGTTCCCGCGCCATCCAGCACCGCCTGTAACGACTCGTTGCCGATGCAGGCTCGCGACACGCCGCCGCGCAATGCCTCTTGCGCACCCAGCAATTTCTTGCGCATACGTCCCTGTGCGTAGGTCATACAGTCCTCAAGTTCCTCAATGGGAATAGTATGAATCAGTGATGTGGCATCGGTCACATCGCGCAACAAGCCGGGAACGTTGGTCATTAACGCCAGTGTGTCCGCTTGCAGCGCAACAGCAATAGCGGCGGCGGCACGATCGCCATCAACATTCAGGCGTTCGCCCTCGTAACCGAGGGCAAGAGGCGCGATAACAGGTGTGTAACCAGAAGCAAGCAATTGCTCTAGCAAGCTGACATTCACCTGCTCTATCTGCCCGGTGTAGTCATCGCGCAAAAGCAGAGTACGTCCTTCGGGTGTCACCGTCCGTACTACAGACTTGCGTCGAGCCACCAGCAAACGCCCATCAATACCACAGAGGCCAATAGCATTGATGCCGCGTTGTTGCAACCGGGCCACAAGCTCAGTGTTGATAGCGCCTGCTACTGCCATCGCGAAGATACGCAGCGTTTCGGCATCGGTATAGCGACTGGTCATGCCATTAGGCGAGGTGACGATTCGCACTGGATGGCCCAATTGCTCTGACAATTCATTGGTAAGGCCGGAGCCGCCATGCACCAGCACAATACGCTCTCCACTCGCGTTCAGTCGCGCTACTTCGTCCAGAATACGTGCCGTGGCAACATTGGCTGCTCCACCAATTTTTACGACAAGCGTCATGATAGTTTTCTCCTTGTACACGTTCACTGTAGGGGCCTGCTTTAGCACGCCCAACTCGACGAGCGCAGCAATGTCGAGTTCCTCTGTTAGACCGGGTGCAGACCGGGGAAGCTCAATCCCAGCGTCTCATCCCAGCCAAACATGGCGTTGAGCGATTGTACCGCGTTGCCAGCCGCGCCCTTCATCAGATTGTCCAGAGCGGCCATCACCACCACCCGGCGCTGTGGAGCATCGAGTTCAAAGCCGATATCGCAGAAATTGCTCCCGGCCAGTATCTTGGGTTCAGGGTAGCGATAGACGCCGCTGCGCTCTTTGACCAATCGTATGAATGGCTCACGTGCGTATGTTTCGCGGTACAGCCGCCACAAAAGCCGCTCATCAATGTCTTCGTTCACAAAAGCGTGGGCGGTGATGAGAACACCGCGCACCAGTTCCACCGCCGTCGCGGAAAATGCAACTGTTTGTTGTAATTCGGCATCGCCTGACGTCAAAGCGCCCAATTCCTGAATCAACTCTGCCGTATGACGATGTCTAGTTGGCTCAAACGAGCGCACGGCACCGCTTCTATCGGGATGATGGCTACTTGCGCCAGGCGTTGCTCCGGCTGCGGACGAACCGACTTTGGCCTCGACTACTACTGGCAGGGACAGGTTGACAAGTCTGGCGCGATAGAGCGGAACTAATCCCAGAATCGCCGCCGTCGCCATACAACCAGTGCCGCTCACCAGCGCTGCGCCCGGCAATTGCTCACGGTGCAATTCTGGAAGGCCATACACGGCTTGCGTAAGCAACGATGGCGCGTGATGCTCACTGCCATACCATTGCCTGTAAAGCTTCGGCGAACGCAAGCGGAAATCTGCCGAAAGGTCAATGATGCGCGGCGCAAGCCTCTGGTACCGCTCGATGTTCTCAGATGATGTGCCATGTGGCAGACAGAGAAACAATACATTACATGATGACAGGTCATCGGCATGACAGAAACGCAAAGAGCAAAGTTTGCGTAAATTCGGGTGAACGCTATGCACATAATGTCCGGCATGACTACTTGATGCTACCTGCGTGATTTCTACCTGCGGATGGAACAGCAACACGCGCAGCAATTCGCCCGCCGTGTAACCCGACCCGCCAACAATCGCGACACGGATACGGTTCATCGCAACACTCCTCTCGCTACCCTCTGCTCGATATAGTCGAGCATGGCATTGGGAATGTCTACGCCTGTTGGTGCGATGCTATTACGAAACTCCATTGTCGCGTTAATTTCATTGACTAGCAGACCGCGCTCAGCATCTTCCAACACATCCACTGCGAGGATACCTCCGCCCACTGCCTGGGCCGCTTGCACGCACAAGCGGTCGAGTTCGGGCGTGATCGGGCAATTTGTCGCAACGGCTCCACGTGCAGTATTCGTGACCCAGTGTTCGCTGGTACGATAAATGGCGCAAATGGTGCGATCTCCCACCACAAAAGCACGGATATCGCGTTGTGGCTTGGAGACGTACTCCTGGATATAGTGGATATGATGCTGGTAGCCACCAAGCGTCTCTTGATGTTCCAGCACTGCTTCCGCCGCATCGCGGTCGTTGATACGCGCCAGTAAACGTCCCCACGAGCCAGTCGTTGGCTTGAAGACGACTGGATAATTCATCGTCTGCTCAATGCCCTGTACAGCTACATCCGCGTTAAACGCGAGCAGTGTGCCCGGCACCTGCACACCATTACGCATCAATGCCAGCGTCGTCAGCAGTTTGTCGTTGCAGGTCGCGGTCACGGCGGCAGTGTTGCAGACGGGAACGCCCCACTGTTCCAACACATACAACACCGCCAGCCCCCGCGACTGGCTCACGCTGCGGCACAACACGGCGTCATAAGCCGTCCAACGCCCGTCAGGCTGCGACAGGTCGAACAGCAACTCGCCATCGTCAATGATGTCAAATTCGATTGCACGCCTCCGCAGCGCCTCGATCAGCAATTTCTCCTCCACGCGAATACGTGAGGCCAGTAGAGCGATACGCATCTTGTTATGCTCCTTTCTGGGCGTCATGAATGAAGCCCCTACACTACTCGCCCCAGTCCTCTTCAACCTGCGGTGCCAGTCCCAGCGACGGTTGTTCGAGGTTCAAGACTTCCAGTTCCGCGTTACAATCGGGGCAGAAGATAACCTCGCCCTCCATTGCATCGCGCAGGACAACTTCCGCTTCACACTCAGGACACAGTGCCATCAATTCCATGATTCGTTTCTCCTCTGTTGCAAAATTATCAACGACGTTCAAAGTTCAAACATTTTTCGACAAACAAAAACGCTCATCGTCCTTTGTTGTTCAAGGACGATGAGCGTGTAATACGGCTCTCGTGATACCACCTTTGTTCGCCAACACCTCGCGGCGGTGGCCTCTGTGGGTTCAACCATTAAATACGCGGCGACATTGCTACGCTCGTCGCAGGGTGCGCTAAAGCGGACCCCTACACGCCAGAGGCGTGGTGGTGAACCCTGGCCCGGTAACGGGGGCTGTCCGGCGGAGGTCTACTTTCGCGTTGTGGCAATTTCTTCTCGCGGCTTCCGGGCTTTATTCGCGGGCGGTTGGCAGACGAACTTCTCAGCGCCCGTTCGCTCTCTGGCTGCCTCCATTGCCCGTTACTCGTCCCTTCAAGGCTTTTCGGTATAGTTTGATCTGGATAGACAGGATAATTGCGTTTGTGGGAGGATAAAATGCCAGCAAAAAAGCCCTTCATCCTCTCAGTAAAGGACGAAGAGCGTCATCTGGCTCTCGTGGTACCACCTTCATTACCAGTACGCCAATGTACTGGTCTCATGAGTACATATATCTGTACTCGCGCCTGTTACGGGGCATCCGGCAAAGTTCTACTCTCGCGTTATACACGCGATTTCTTCTCGCAGCTTCGGGTCTTTTTTCACGGTCTGTTGACATACGGGCTTTGCAGCAACCGCCCGCTCTCTACCTGCAACGCTAACCGTTACTCGTCCCTGCATCGCTTTTATTTATGCAGTTTTTTGTTCAATGGTTAATGTATACCATTGATGTTGATGATTGTCAAGGGTTTTGGGAGTAGTCGTTCAGGATTGGTCAAAAGCTGACCTTGCCTGCGGGGAACCGATCTGATAGAGTGAAGGCATGCACCCCTTTCCAGAGTATGTGCAGCAATTGAGAAAAGATGTCCGGTTGCTCCGTTTGGATAGCGATCGGCTGACTCGTGCGCATCGCACGCAAAAGGAAAAAGCTGAGCGATTCCAGGAGCAGTTGAAAGACAAAGAGCGCCGGATCAAAGAGCTGGAAAAAGAGAACGAGCGCCTCAAACGGGAACTGGAGCAGTCGAGCAAGACGAAGCATCGCTATCAAGTGGCCCTCTTTGATCATGGCAATTTCCGTCATCACAGTGCCGAGAGCAAGAAGCAAAAAGGCGGACAACCCGGTCATGCTGCTACCAACCGCGAAGCCCGGCACGAGCCGCCAACGCAGGAGACCAAACGGCTCTTTGCTCTGGTCTGTGGTCACTGTGGCGAGCCTCTGGCGCGGGTACAAGCCACTCGTCACCAAGCATTGGTGGATATTGTGTTGCACCCGGAAGTGGTGAAGCACCACCTCGAGAGTGAGCGCCAGTGGTGTGGACACTGCCACCGGGAAGTCTCAGTGCGCGATCGTCGGTCGTTGCCGTTTACGGAATATGGCCTCAACACGTTTCTGCTGGTCATGATCCTGCGCTTCAGGAGTCATGCCTCCCTGAAAAATATTGCCGATGTTCTCCGCATCAGTCATGGCCTGGTCATCGCCACATCGGCGCTCTGCAATCTGTTAGCGCAAGCAAAGCGGTATTTCAAGGGTCAGTATGAGCAACTCATCGCCCAGGTCAGAGCCGGGAAAGTGATGTACAACGATGAAACGGGCTGGATGGTCAACGGACAAAATGCCTGGCTGTGGTTGATGGCGAACGAAGAGGTGACGGTCTACTTCGCCGCTGAGAGTCGGGGCAAAGGCATCGCGCAAGAACTCTACGGGGACAGCCACGCCTTCTCGATGCATGATGGGTTGGCTTCCTCCACGCATGCTCTTCCGCAGGAGAAACACCTCTACTGTTGGGCGCATGTCTTACGCTTTGCCCATGAGGAAACCATCCTGGAGCCAGAAGGGTCGCCCGCCAGGCAGTTTACTGCCCACCTGGTCACCCTCTATCATCGCAAGGCCGAACTCTCGGCCTCTGGCGTGCCGAACCTGGAAGCCCTGCTGCGCACAGAACTGGACCGACTGCTGGCCGTACCCTCTGAGAACGCGGCCATCCAGCACATTCAAGCCCGACTGCGGGTGCAACACGACGGCTTGCTGCGCAGTCTGCTCGTGACCCCCGATGGCACCAACAATCTCGCCGAGCGCGAGTTACGCCCCATGGTGATCAGCCGCCGCATCTCCAATGGCTCCAACACTTTTGGCGGCATGGAGACCAGCGCTCTTCTTGCCAGTTGTGTCCAAACGGCCGCAAAACACGGAGGCTCGGTGCTTGCCACCTTACAACGCTTGCTGCAACAAGGGGTCACCGAGCTGTTCCCATATGTGCTGTATTCGGATGGTGAGGACTCCTCTTAATTCTTTTAGCTCTTCCTTTGACCAATCCTGAACGACTACACTAAAAGTACTTGACAGATCACTAGAAGCGTGCTATAGTGCGTACCGTACCCATTCCGGTAGAGAAGAGAATGGTGTCACGGGGTGTGGCGCAGTTGGTAGCGCGCCTGCTTTGGGAGCAGGAGGTCCGCGGTTCGAGTCCGCGCACCCCGACCCGTCCCAATCAATGAACACAACTATTTTGACACAGTATCGCTAGCGGGAGTAACTCAGTGGTAGAGTTCCTGCCTTCCAAGCAGGCTGTCGCGGGTTCGAGTCCCGTCTCCCGCTCTTCTCATCCGGGAAGCCAGTTCGCATGCGCCTTCACGGCAAGCAAGCAGCACTGGCTTTTTTCGTGGGCAACCGCAAAAAGCGTTCAACGAGTACCTGCCTTCATTTCTGGGAAGTACCTGCCTCGCGTTGCGCATTACTTCACGAGAAATCGTACCCGCTGGTCGGAGATTATCAACTCAATCGCGACCTTGTCTCATTGTGCAAAAGGGTGAATG
>DATGJV010000590.1:0-5838 GCA_035295005.1 Ktedonobacteraceae bacterium
CAAAGCTTTATCAAAGCACAGCCTCTTTTCTTTGTTGCCACAGCACCCCTCTCGGAACATGGGCATGTCAATCTTTCACCAAAGGGCTATGATACCTTTTGTATCCTCTCAGCAAAACAAGTAGCCTATCTGGATTTAACAGGGAGCGGCAATGAGACCTCAGCCCATCTCGCTGAAAACGGGCGCATTACGCTTCTGTTCTGCGCTTTTCATGGGACACCGCAAATTCTGCGCCTCTATGGCAAGGGAGAGACCGTTCTGCCAGGAGCAGAGCGGTGGGATGAACTGTTGGCCCATTTCCCAGGCTATCCCGGTATACGACAAATCATCGTTGCTTCTATTCATCTGGTCCAGACCTCGTGCGGGTATGGAGTGCCCCTTATGGAACTCCACAAGGATCGAGAGACGCTGGTGCGTTGGGCAACCTCGCAAGGGGAAGAGGGGCTCGCGGAATATCGTGGGATCAACAATAGAAAGAGTCTTGACGGTCTTCCTACTCCCCTGGCTCAGCAACGAGAGGAAGAGTGAAGAGACGCTCCTTGTAGACAGTCTGCTCAGAATCTCTGTATGCCAAATTCAATCTCTGCGTGTTTACCACGATGCTTTGCCAACCCCTTCCAGCTATAATAAGAGTGTCAGCCGGGGAACCATTCCCCTGGCTTTCGGTTTCCTGGATCGAGAAAAGAGATATGAAGGTACAACCAGAGCGGATCAAAGATAAACTTGTGAAAAGAACCTGCGCAGTCACCAAAGGAGTGGTTACCATGGAAAGCATTGGAAACAAAGAACACGTTCGAGGTATTCGCGTGCGCACCGATCGCATCTTGCCAGAAACACGCTGGCTGGCGGGGTTGATCATTCCCTTTCTTGTGGTTGCCTTTATACTGCTGTACTTTTGGCCGAATGATACAGATAAACTGTTCGCCTGGACGATCAAACCGTCCATGACTCCAATGATGTTAGCCGCTGCCTACTTGGGAGGGATCTACTTCTTCACGCGTGCTCTTCTGGCAAGGCAATGGCACCTGGTGAAACTAGGGTTTCTGCCAGTGACAGCCTTTGCCTCGTTGCTGGGAATTGCCACTATTTTGCATTGGGATCGTTTCAATCACAGCCATATCGCATTCTATACCTGGGCAGCACTCTATTTCACAACGCCGTTTCTCGTCTTTGCAGTCTGGTTGCGTAACAGGACGACCGATCCCGACACTGCTGAGTCGAACGAGGTGATCATCCCGCAAATGATGCGTCTGTTCATCGGAGTTGTCGGTGTGATTACGCTTGCCGTCAGTTTGCTGCTCTTCCTCCAACCGGATCTCATGATACATCAGTGGCCCTGGATGCTAACTCCCCTTACCGCCCGTGTGGTGGGAGCAATGTTTGCGCTTCCTGGCGTGGTCGGTGTAGGCATTGCGCTAGAGAAGCGCTGGAGTGCCGCACGTATTATACTGGAAGCGCAAGCGTTCTCAATCGTGATGATCCTGATTGCGACAGCTCGTGCATGGGGCGACTTCGAGCAATCGAATGCGATCACCTGGCTCTTTGTTGGCGGGTTAAGCCTTCTGCTCGTAGCTCTTGCCGTTCTGTATGCCAGTATGGAGATTCATCGTCGAAACGCTGTAAAAGGGCACGCGCTTCATGCGTAGTGGATCGCCCGCCGCAATCTCCTCATCTTTACCGTCTCGCATCAGGAGTGAACCATGTTGTTAGGAGTAACACTGCCTATTGTCGTGTTAGAGGTGCTGGCATATGCCTGTCTGGGTCTGTGCATCTGGCACGCGCTGCACCAGGGGCCATTGCGCCGGGCGCGGCTGATCGAGCTTGGTATAGGAGTCCTCTACGGTCTTACGTTGGAGATATTGACCATCGCGCAGTTGCATAGTTACCAGTATGGGCGTTTTCTCATCATGCTCGGCCCCGTACCGTTGTCTGTTGCTGTGGGCTGGGGCATCATCCTCTATAGCGCCATGGCGTTCGCCGATAGCCTCGCTTTCCCCTCCTGGGCGGCTCCAGCACTCGTTGGCCTGTTGGGCCTCAATATTGATCTGACGATGGATGCGGTGGCTATCCGTCTGAACATGTGGCACTGGCTTGACTACGCAGGCAACCAGGAGTGGTTTGGCGTCCCCTACGCTAACTTCTATTCCTGGTTTATCGTCCTCTGCTCGTGTTCGGCCTTGCTCTGGCTGGTACGCCCCCTCACCGTGCGGCCTGGCTGGCGCGGACCGCTGGCAGCACTGGGCGCACTGCTTGGCTCTGTAGTGATCCTCATCCTCCTGGACGAACTAGTGGTGCAGTATGATCACCACGGCGGCATCGTCTGGTTGCCAGTGGTAATCGTCGTCATTGGGGCGTTTGTCGTTGTAGGCCGGGGCCTGTGGGTGATGAGAATGGTGGCCCGACCATCCGCCAGAGAAGCTCCTATAAATGTCCTCATCCCGAGTATTGTGCCGTTCTACTTTCATTGCTTCTTTCTCAGCATGCTCTTTGTTGCCGGTATTGCCCAGCACTTGCCTGCGCTGCTTGCTATCTCACTGGCGATGATGGCAGTAAGCCTCGTTTTACATGGTTGGCTTCTGCAGCGGAAACTCGTGATACGGCAGTCTCCTTCCCAGCCAACTGTTTTGTCCAGTGAAACAGTTGGTATGGAGGAGATACCACCATAATGGGAAAATGATACACAAGAAAACAAGCTTCGGTCGTAGAGGCATCAATCTGGTCCGTACACCCTCGGACATTAAGAGACATTCTCGTAACAGTCCCTCTTCTTGAAAACCGAGCCGTTGGAGGAGCCGCATCGAGGCCTCATTTCCCGGCGAACTCTCGCTTCCACCCGATGCAGGTTCCTCCTCATACATGTCCGCCTCTGGCTTCTCTGTCAATGCACACATGAAACGGCTCTTATGCCGCCTCAAACGCACAACGTAAAATTGTAGGTTATCCTGGCGAGTCTTGTTCTCCAGGCCAGTTGGTTTATTCTGTCTGGATATCCAGAGTTTATTGCGTTTGTTATCCCAGCACACCTGACGGATATCGTGGGTGAATCTCAGCTCCCCGTGCGAATCGGTCAAAGGCAAAGTGTTCCATATCGTCGGGCTTATTCCCCGTCAGAATAAGCTGTGCCATCCACTGTCCAATGGTTGGGCTTAGCTTGAAACCGTGACCGCTGAAGCCGACCGCGCAATAGAGTCCTTCGTATGGCAAGAGGCGATCAAGGATGGGATGAAAATCGGGAGTATCATCGTAGATACCAGCCCAGCCACCGCGAGGTACGGCACGGCTCAGCGCGGGCAAACATTCGCCCGCTGTTGTGCGAAAATGAATGATTTCTTGCTCGCTTAACCCCTGTGCATAATTGTCGGGATCGCATGCCGTGAGAACGTCTTCAGTCGAACCAACCAGTGTTACCCCGCCAATATCTGGTCGCAGATAGATATTGCGGGTCAGATCCAGCGCGACAGCATGCATTCCTGTGCGTCCACCGAAGTCGTTGGGACGGCGCAGCGCAATCATGGGGTGTCGCGTTGGCGTTACTGGCAACGTAATGCCGAGCGGCTGTACCAATCGTTTACTCCACACGTTCGCGGCAAGCACAATCGTCGGTGCCAGGATATCGCCCTCGATTGTACGAACTCCCGTCACGCGCCCCTGTTGTTTCAGGAGATGCGTCACCGTTGCACCTTCGCGAATGATTGCCCCATTGTTCCGTGCAGCTTGCGCGAAACAGTACGTTGTTGCCATAGGATCGGCAACACCCGTATCTGGTTCGTAGCAAGCCAGCGCCACGCCTTCGCCACTATATTCCGGCGCGACCTCACGTATCTCGCTCGCACCAATGATCTGAGTATTGACGCCCTGCTCTTGCTGCATCTGCACATTCGCTCGTAATGCATTGGCACCTTGAGTATTTGTCATCACAAGCATACCAGTGGTGATGAAACCGCAATCGCCGCCAATCACCTCAGCAAAATGTTGAAAGATGGCAAGGCTCTCCTTTGCCATGCGAATGGTGAAATCGTTGGAATAATGTTGGCGGACAATCGCGCCTGAACGTCCTGTTGTTCCATTAGCTAACGCTTCCCGTTCCAATAGCACAATGCGTCCGCCACGTTGCTGCCCCAGATGGTAAGCAATGCTCGCACCCATCACTCCGCCACCTATAATGAGGATATCGGCTGTCTCAGTCATGAATATGCTCTCCTGACAGGGTACTGGAAAATATGCTTATGGCCCTGCTTATAGAGCCATGTCCCTTTTCAATTATATCGCGTTGTAGGCATTTTTCCTACAGAATAGCCAGCAGGTGTTCAAGTTCTTGTCGCGAATGTGTCAGGTTTTCTCTATTCCCATCGGGATTGGAATCACCGAGCATCACATTAGCAGCTACCCGGTACGCGAAATATCTTGCCTGTCTTGCCCACAGAATCGCTTTGTAGTAGGTGAGTCCGGCCAGTTCGCTCTCTGAGATCGGAGTTTCTACAAGATATGCTCGCAAAAACTCTTCATGTGCAGCACTCCCTTCAGGAAAAAGCCAGAGCGTGGAGAGGGCTACATCGAACAGCAACGGCCCATACTCAATTGTACCCCAGTCAATGACGCCCACACGACCTGTCTCCTTCTCACGCACTATCTCCATTCTATCACCCCAGATTACGCCATACGTCACTGGATGTTGTGACTCGTAATGTCTCGTTGCCTCTACTGTCTGATGAATCAACCCGACAAGTCCGGGTTGAGCTGCTACAGCGGGGTCTTCCTCAAGAATGAAATCAAACAGATTCGCGATGTCTCTCTCTCCCAACTCATCAAGAAATATGCGCTGCATTCGTCCTAAAAGATATCCATAGAGTGAGGCCGCATCCGGTTCTGATGGGTGCAGTGGTTCGCCTGGAACAAAGCGCAGAAGTGCGAAGGGTTCACTTTGCCCATGAGGTCCTTCTACCAGGATAGATAATGCTCCATCTCTTGTTCGCAACGGTGCGCCACTCGTGATACCATTTTGCTCAGCCAATTCAGCCGCGTACAAGCCGCCCTCAAAATCTTCCCGTGACTGATAGGCATATTTGGCAATAAAGCGTTCACCTTTTGCTTCAACGAGCCATACCTCGCTGGTGAAGCCACCTGGAAGTCGTTGCACAGTGAGCGGTTCCGGCAGGTGCCAGGCTTTCAACGTAGCAAGGAGTATTTCATCGCTGATGGCTGAATTCAAAGTATGTATCTCTCTTACCTGTAGCTTTGCGCCAGAAGTTCATTTACGAAGCAGCACTTTTCACTGCATTTACCTGATGCTATCATACAACGAAGCACATTGACAGCTACCTGTACTCTTTTACCATTGTAACCCGGAGGTTACAATGGTCTGAGGCAGCTTAACCACCAGGAGAACATGGAATAATCTCCCTCATACTCCTGTTGTAATTTCTGAGCGTCCTAACAAAAGGATAGCGTACCCTGTCTATCTCATCCTTGACAAACAAAATAGAAGCATGGTACTCTTTTGTTAGTTTCTTTCGCTATTAAATTGATATACTTAGTCAACATTTATGAGAGGTAACCGAACATGGGCGATGCATCCCGCGCAATTATGCGACAAGCACGAAAACAGGTACCGGAGTGGACGCCTGCCCAGGCTAATGATGCGCTGGCGCATCAGCACGAGGCTGGTAGCGACAATCAAGATATCGTTCTTGTGGATGTGCGTGAGAAATATGAATGGAACGAGGGCCATATCCCCGGTGCGGTACACGTTCCGCGTGGCTTTCTCGAATTGCAGATAGAAGAAGCTGTCCCCGATAAATCGAAAACGGTTCTCCTGTATTGTGCGGGTGGAGTACGCTC
>DATGJV010000591.1:0-11410 GCA_035295005.1 Ktedonobacteraceae bacterium
CTCTGGACTACGCGCATGGTATGGGTGTAGTACATCGCGATATCAAACCGGCCAATTTGCTCTTTCACCAGGATGGGCGGCTCCTGTTGAGCGATTTTGGCATTGTGCGTTTGCAAGCGATGCCTGGTCTGACCACTGCTGGCAGCTTTCTCGGTACGGCTGAATATGCCTCGCCTGAGCAAATCAGTACCAGCGACGTTGATTTCCGCTCGGATATCTACTCTCTCGGCATTATCCTGTACGAATTGTTGACCGGAACCGTTCCCTTTACCGCTCCTAATCCTTTCGCCGTTATGCATTTGAAGCTGAACGAGCCTGTACCCTCTGTCCGCTCGCGCCGTCCAGAACTTGCACCAGCCATTGAAGCGGTTGTCATGAAGGCGCTGGCGAAAAATCCAGCCGACCGCTATCAGAGCGCGACCGCGTTTGCCGGTGATTTTCGTGCCGCGTTGAACGCAAACGGCAATCAAAGTGTCTTACGTCTTAGTGGTGATGCCAACAACAACGACCGCACTGTTTCGTCATCAAAATGGAATGGAGGTGAACCTGCTGAAATGAGCGCCACTGTACCGGTGCCGCCCCCTGTAATCGGCGTGGCCGCGTCTGCTGTACCATCCACTCCTGGCATAGGTCCGAATGGCACGATTCCGGTTACTCAACCCGGTGTCCCACCAGTGCCGTTTGGGTGGCAATTGCCTTCGCGTAATCAGGGGCAAGGACAGGCGCAACAGCAGCGTTCAACAACGGGACCGCAGGATAGTACTGCTGCCCCATCCTATCGGCAGGGACGCCGACTAATATTCTATGGTGTAACGCTCGCTGCTTTACTTCTGCAATTTCTCGTGTTCATTCTCCTCTTCGCTAAGACGACGAATGGCTCAGAGGTAGTCCCTATGCTCGGCATTCTTTTAGGCGAAGGTATCAATTTGCTGGCACTTGCCGGTATAACTTTTACCGGCGTAACGCGCAACCGCAACATACAGAAACATGTGTATCTGCTGCTGGCTGCGATTGTACTGGCACCGCTCGTAAGTGGTATATTCATCAGTTATGGCAACACGATACCTGCTGGCACTACGCATGTGCCATTGTTGGCATACTTGCTGTTGCTCGCTAGTAACGTGTTCGCCATCCGTCAGCTTGCGCTGGTAGATGCCAGGGAACAGATTGAGGCAGTACCTGTTTTGTGGCGTCCAGCCGTTGTTGGCGCTTCGACTGGCGTGTTGCCGCTGACAATTATTCTCATTTTCGCGCTGGCAAGCCCCTTTACCATCTCGCCGAGTGTGCCGCCGTTATTGAGCTTGCTTGGTATGTTATTGGTGGTATTGGTTGCCACACCGACGCCAGGGGCGGTAGTGGCGGTCTGGCTTTCGCGGAAAATGTCCTATGCCTCGCTGGTGCGCAGCAGTGCTGTCGCGGGCGCGTTGATGTTTGTTGGTGCGTTCATCCTCGCGGTACTGTGGGGATTGATTTTCTCGAATCATACCCAGTTTCTGTATAACCTGAGTCAATCCTGGATCGCCCTCGTATTACTCGTCGGCGTTCTCGGTCTCATGGGTAGCCTGCGCGGCATGCTTGATGCGTGGCTGTATCAAAAGTTAAAAGGAAAGGGAACAATATGAGTCAACAATCCTTTGATGATTTCGCAAAGCAAGTTTTTCAACTCTACGAAGCTGGCGAATACGCGCAAGCCTATGATTTTACCACCCAGGAAGCGGGTAATTTCCCAGGGGAAGTAGGACATACCGACTTCTGGCGTGCCTGTCTCGCCGCTCTTCTGGGTCGCACGGAAACAGCCTTGCAAATCCTGAAGGATTGGGTCGCGGCAGGTTACTGGGTTGCTGAGCGACGTATGCGCGACGAGCCAGACCTGGAATCCCTCAATGGTTTACCTGTATACGAGGCGATAGTCGCAATATGCCGCGAACGTCACAAAGAGGCTGAAGCGCAGGGAGCGCCGAAGCTTATTACCCTGTTACCCGATCAGCAAGCGCAATCGTACCCGTTGCTGATTGCCATGCATGGCAACAACGGTAACGCGCATGGCAGCGTATCGTACTGGCATCCAGTCGTGGCGCGAGGGTGGATACTGGCAGTACCGCAATCATCGCAAATCTTTATGCCCGATGCCTATGTCTGGAACGACCTCGAACGTGCTACCCGCGAAATCCAGAGTCATTACGCATCTCTCATACATGAGTACCCCATCAATATCGGCAGGGTAATCATTGGAGGGTTCTCGATGGGTGCCGGTCTCTCAATCCGCTTCTCCATGAATGGAGCTATTCCGGCATGTGGCTTCATTGCTATGGGTCCCTATATTCCCGATGTGGATACCCTTGAGCCGTTCCTCGCTGCAAGCAAAGATCGAGGCTTACGTGGCGTTATCCTCGTCGGTGACCAGGATAAGCATTGCTATGATACATCCCTGAAAGTGGCAGAGATGCTCAATGCGCACGATATCCCTTGCAAGCTTGAGGTCTACCCTGCTATGGGACATGAGTTCCCACCAGATTTCCCGCAAAAGCTGGAAGAAGCAATCGCGTTTATTCTTGCATGATAAGTTCTCAATCAACAAATGATGGGCTTGCAGGCACCGCCTGCAAGCCCATCATTTGTTGATTGAGAACTTATAGTATAGGCCACTTATCGGCCCACGGTTGCGCTTCCTCGAAGCGTGCCGAGGCTCGTAGCACCGTGGCTTCATCGAAGGGACGTCCTACAATTTGCATGCCGACAGGTAGGCCACCCTGTGTGAAACCAACGGGTACGCTGGCCGCTGGTTGACCCGACAGATTAAAAGGAACCGTGAAGAACGGCTCCAATGCGTTGCCCACTGCTTCGCCCGCGACCTCCGAGGGGCCGAAGACGAACAACCCGTAGGCCGGTGTTGCCACGGTGGGCGTCAGGAACAGGTCATATTTCTGGAAGAAAGGAATCAGCGCGTCCCACATCGCGTAGTTGCCATAAATCGCGTTAACGGCATCCGTGGCGCTCATAGCTTGCGCAAGTGGCAAGAAGCCGACTGCGGCAGGGTCCATCAGTTCCGCGTAGTTCTCCGGCAGTTCCTGTTGAAATTGTGCCAGCAAGCGGGGAACGATGATACCCAGGAAGACCTGGGCAAGGTCGGGCAAATTGGGACTGGCCTCTTCGACGATGCAACCCATATCCGCGAAAGTATGAGCCGCCGCCTCACATAATGCTTGCACCTCAGGGTCAACCTTGCCATAGCCGGGCGTTGGACTCCACGCCACGCGCAAACCTGCGATATCACCCTCGCATGCCTGAAGGAAGTGTATTTCCTGCCTGGGCAGAGACTTCCAATCGCGGCTATCCGGCCCTGCCATGATATCCATCAGCGCGGCGGCATCGCGCACTGTGCGCGTGATTGGCCCTTCATGGTTGAGCGTATACCAGCCGTTATGCCTCGGCCATGAGGGAATACGCCCGAAATGTGGCTTGATGCCATAGACGCCACACAATGAGGCGGGAACGCGAATGGATCCGCCGCCGTCATTGCCCACCGCGAGCGGCCCCAGGCCAGCCGCGACCTGAGCAGCCGCGCCGCCCGATGAACCGCCGGGGGAACGTTGCAAGTTCCACGGATTCAGCGTTACGCCGAAGACGCGGTTGTCCGTCGCGAACTTACAGCCATACTCCGGCGTATTGGTCTTGCCAAACATGGGATTGCCCGCCGCATGCAGCCGCTCCACCAGTACCGCATCCTGCTCCGGTACAAAATCCTGTCGCAGGAGCGAGCCGAAGGTAGTACGTATGCCTTTCGTCTCTATCAGGTCCTTAATCGAGATGGGAACGCCGAATAATGGGCCGCCAGTTCCACCTGCCGCTATGCGCTCGTCCACTGCCCTTGCTTCCGCTCGTGCCTCATCCGCCGCCAGCGTCACAACCGCGTTGATAGTCGGATTCACGTCTTCAATACGCGCTAAAATAGCCTCCAACACCTCCATCGCGCTGACCTCTTTCGCGGCAATCGCCCTGCCGAGGTCAAGTCCTGACATCTGCCATAATGCTGCCATTGTCGTTTGCTCCTCCTCTTTGATGGGTCAACATGAATATGAGAATAGGAAATTGGGACTCATCAATTATATGCATAGAGATTGGTGTATGCAAAGGGAATATGAAATTTCCTTGCGAATAAGGACTGATTATAACCTCTATTGATGCTAAAATGGTCATAGAAAACAGTTCTGCGATGAAAGGAAATGTAACCATGACTTCGGAACAACTTACGTTAACACCATTCTACAAAGGCTGGGATGTCTATCAGGGCTATTTGACTACTGCCATTGCCCCCCTGACCGATGAGCAACTGGCTATACGGCTCGCGCCGCACCTGCGTTCGATTGGAGAGCTTGCTGCGCATATTCTGGGTTGCCGTGCAGGCTGGTTTCATTATGTACTGGGTGAAGGTGGAGACGAGCTTGCGGAACTCGCGACATTGGATGAGAAAGGCATGTCCACTCGCCATGCCTCTGAACTGGTGAGGGGTCTGGAAACCACGTGGCACATGATCCAGGATGCCCTATCGCGCTGGACGACTGCCAACTTGGATGAGGTTTTCCATGATACCAACGAGAATGGAGAGGATGTGGCCGTCACACGGCAATGGGTTATCTGGCATCTCATCGAACACGACCTCCATCACGGCGGCGAAATGTTCTTCACCATGGGAGCGCACAATTTGCCCACGCCCGATCTGTAATAACGTGACCCATTTGTTGTAGGGGTCCGCTTTAGCGCACCCTCGGCGACGAGCGTAGCAATGTCACGTCATTTTTCCTGACGATAACACAGAGTGACGGGGATATAGAGGAAATTTGCGACGCAAATTGTCCTCTATATCCCCGTCACTCTGCTTTAAACTATCTTTTGGCCGCCACAAGCAGCCCTACGGACCAGTTCAACTTCGTGATAGACAGGTCTGTTCTACCCTCCAGAACACCGAGCAGGTGTTCCACTTTCGACAGGTGATCCGTAGCCCAGCCTGGCTGAGGATTGAGATCGTCAATGACATACAGGCCGCCCTTTTTTAGAAGCGCCAGTGTTTCATCAAGGACCGTGAATTTGCCGGGAACGCTGTCGGCGAAAATCAGATCGAACGTGCGCTTCTGCTCCTGGCAGGAGTGGATGAACGCGATACCGTCCATAAGTTGAAACGTCACACGCGGATCCGCGCCCATCAAGCGGCGGGCGCTGGCTGTAGTTTCTTCGTTGCGATCAACGGTTGTGAGGTGAGCCGCTGCATCCATGCCAGCCAGCAACCATGCCGAACCCATGCCGACCCCTGTTCCCAGTTCCAGTATCTCGCCCCCCGGTTTAGAGGCCGCCAGTGTGCGTAAAAGGGAGCCAGTGAGCAGGTCAGAAGAGATAGTAAAATTCAGGTTGGTCGCCGTCTTAGCGAGTTCGTTTATCACCGTGGGCGGATTGAGGTTCGTTGTATCGTCCATTATTGTTGCTCCTTGTTACCCCTGTCGCATCTTAATCGCCTTCGCCACCTCATCAATCCCATACGTATGGAACAGATATTGTATCAGCCGCATCCGTGACGTCGGGTGCCACAGCGTCCTACTGAACAACTTCTCAACGACCGCGTGTAAATCGGTCGAGAGGAGAGCAAATTTGAAAGCTTCCTCTTTACGCGAAGCTTTTAGCAACCAACCCTGTCTGATTTCTTCAGCTTCTAAATTGACCTTGATAAGGGTTATGACATCTACCGAAAGCGTCAGGTATTCAATATTCAAAGAGAGAATTTTGATGCTTTCTATAGCATCGCTTGAAACAGCAAATTCTTCATTTAGCCCTCGAATAGCGCAAGCAAAAAAATCCGCATCGCCTGTTTTCTGGATGTTCCCATCTTCGTCAATAGTTGCTGAATTCATTGTTTTTTCGAATGACGCTGACCAGTGGTTTGGATAAAATGCGACTGGAAAGGCCCTTTGCATCAAAATTATCTGTTGATCGTTCGTAATAACCATACTTTGAATGCTAACAGGAGTAGGAATGAGAGACATTCCTCTGTCAGTGGAGCCGTAGGTGAATGCTGTGTTGCCATATTTTTGTCGAATAGATACTTTTGAGCCATCGAGAGCAGTTAAAAGCGGCTCATCAAAAAATGGCGTTAAGCTGTAGTAGTCATAGAAATTTAGAGGGGCTAACTTGATACTGAGGTAATCTAGCTCCAGAAAGGATGGCGTATAAGATGCTAACCTATAATGAGGAGTGTTTAGGTAATCTTTCTCTATCAAAGCACGTTTTTCTTGCTGTATTAGTTCTAAATCAGATGAAATAGAAACAGGGGTAGTCAAGATCGTTGTTTTTATCTCTTGCATATCCCATCCGTCAAAATTTCTGCTATTTGTCATAATCATACAATCATCAACTGCAAAACATTGAATATCTGCCAATTGCATTAGCCAGCGTGCATTTGGCGAGGCTAAAGAGTAGAGACTTTTGGACGTAAAAATAGTATTTAGCTTTTCACCATATTGATACCCCACGATAATTCTTCCGTTTATCAATGAATCATGGTTTGGTGTCAAATGTTGTGAATCATCAGGTTTTGATGAGTTCCGTCGCTTCTTTTCATGAGCATTGGGATTTTCAGTATGGCTCTGAGATTTTTTTTGTTTACGTCCTGGCTTACGAGGTGTTGCTAGATAATTTTCAAGGGAATCAGCGTAGATCATCCATATTCGATCACCGAATCTCCTGCCTTCAAGTTTCCCCTGTCTTAAAAGATAGGCGAGATGGTTGAGGCTTAGGCCAGATCTCTCGCTAGCTTCTTGTGTTGTAATCTCTTGCCGAGGCTGTAAGGTATCACTATTTTCGGGTACTTGCATACGTTCTTGTTCCATCCAGAAAATATGTTTAGTAGCGCCATTGTAACATAAAGTAAGTCATATAGATAGCTCCTAAATTATGGTGTCTAGAAACTATGTAAGCTATGTTTTCTATCAACGATTGCCTGAATAATGTCTTACATAACTTGAAAAATGCCCAATTTATCAAAAATGACAGCGCATCTATTGACAAATGCCATGTTGTAATGCTATATAGTGTTTATACAATATATTTTCGTATGGCAGTATTACCTGTCAGAAAGGAGACATTCCTATGAGTCAAAGCGAGGTTGCGCGTATCCGGCAGCAGATTGAGATGGAGCAACAGGCGGCGTGGTTGGGGTTGTATGGGTTGGCGCAGGGAACGGCAAAGCACGAGTTTATCAACGCGAAGATGGAGCGCATCTGGGAGTTGCGCGACACGTTAGTGCCGCTGGTCGGCGAAAATGAGGCGAGCAGGATGATGTGCGAGAGTTGCGAGCAGGTCAATGTACCGTAGCGTGGGAAGGAAAGGGGCTGGCTATGGGCAGCATCGTTGAGCATTATCAGGAGATTCATCGCACGCTTGAGCAACAATTGTTCCGGGCGCTGCAAGACTATCTGGTCGAGCAAGGGCGGTTGTTGCCCGATGGCTTTGATCGTTCGGAGGTGTGGCAGATACTGGATATCGCGTGCGGCACAGGTCAATGGGTGCGGGATGTGGCGAACAAGTTCCCCGATATAGAGGTAGTAGGACTCGACATCAACGCGGAGGCGATAGATATTGCGCATATCCTGACGAACACGGGCCGTATTGAAAATGCGGCGTTTATGGTGGGGGATATGCTGCGAATGATGGAAATACAGGATAATAGTTTCGATGTGGTACATGCTCGTTTTCTCGCGCCTGTGGTACAGACGCGACTCTGGCCCGCTGTGTTGCAGGAGTTGTTGCGTGTCTGTCGCCCAGGTGGAAAGATTATCTGGACGGAGGCCACATTTCCAGCGACGAATAGCCCCGCCTGTTTCCAGTGGTGTGAGTTGATGCAACAGGCTCTTGTGCAGTCGGGCTATACTCCAATTGTGACGCGCTACATGGAGCGATTGCTGGGCGATGTCAGTTGCTGCAATATCCAACGCAGCGAGACCTGTATAGATATTTCAGCGGAAACGGCTTTCAACAAGCGTATCTATCGCGACGCCGCGCTGTTGCTCTCTCTGATACAACCGTTTCTCTCGCATAAAAATGTTGCCAGTACAGAGAAGATTGACCGCATCTGTCGTGAGGCAATCATTGACCTCTATGACGATTCTTTCCGTGGTCAATGGGTGCTGGTGACAGTGACGTGTGAGAAAAGAATGAGCCACAAATTCCCTCTATAACCTATTGACATTTACCACTTTTCCTGTTACTTTTATGGTAGCTAAACCTATCTACTATTTCCATACCTATTTTTGCAAGAACTGTGTTTCGGGGGGAGCATAGTCATGTGTGCCAATGGATTGATGCAAAACGAAATCGTGTCCTGTTTCTCATTGTGCAGAATGTAGCGTTTCGTTGTAACCCTCTGCCCTGACATATTTCTTGTCCAGCAGAAAGGAATGTTAGACGTGAGTGTATCACTGGTCTACAAGTTTCGGTGGCGCATAGCGATTGCTTTGATCGTCATCGCATTGCTCGCGGCCATGTTGCCCGTGATGGCTACGATGTCGCACGCGCAGAATAGCGCAGCAGGATTTTCCATCACCTATCGGGGACACTCCTATCCCCTCCTTACGAGTGCGCCTAAGCCCCCAACGGATGCCTATTGTCGCGCTCACTTCGGCCATCCATGCTACAGCCCGCAAGAGATGCAAACGGCATATGGTGCCACCGGTATGCTCAATCAAGGCTTTGACGGCAAAGGGCAGACGATTATTATCGTTGACTCATTTGGCAGCCCGACAATAGCGAAAGACTTGAAGACGTTCGATGCCGGTTATGGCTTGCCTGATCCCCCATCCTTGACGGTGTATTCACCTCTGGGTACGAAGCCGTTCAACCCCAACAACTCGACAATGGTCAGCTGGGCGTTTGAAACGACACTCGATGTTGAATGGGCGCACGCTATGGCTCCTGGCGCTCGCATCGCATTGATGACCAGCCCTATGTCCGAGACACAGGGTGTCCAGGGCATGCCACAGTTCCTGTTCCTTGAGCAGTGGGCGCTCGATCATAGCATCGGCAAAATCATTTCTCAAAGCTGGGCCACGACCGAAAATACCCTCTTCTTTAACGGCGGGTATCAGGTTCTCAAGAGCTTCGATGCTTTCTATCGTCAGGCTGCTGCTGATAACGTAACCGTCTTTGGTTCTACAGGTGACAGCGGCGTTGGTAATCCAGACGTCAATGGGAAAATTTATCCGTTCCCCACGGTCAATTTCCCCGCCTCTGACCCCTACGTTACTGCCGTTGGCGGCACCACCCTCACTGCTGATACATCGGGCAACTACCAGTCAGAGGTAGGTTGGACCGGTTCCGGCGGCGGCGTCAGCCAGTACTTCGGACAGCCAGGCTTCCAGGAGGACAACCTCCCTGCCTCGGTCGAGAAGATTTTGAATCACCATCGCGGTATACCCGATATCTCGTATAACGCCGACCCCGGTTCGCCCATTCTGGTTTACCTCAGCTTCCTCGGTAAATCGAGCGCCGGTTACTACGGTATTGGCGGTACCAGCGAAGGCTCACCACAGTGGGCCGGTCTGACCGCTGATGGCAATCAGATGAATGGCAAACCACTCGGCTTTATCAATGCAGACCTGTATCAGGTTGCCAATAGTGGAAATTACGGTAGTGCCTATCATGATGTCACGAGCGGCAACAATAGCTCTGGCGGCATCACTGGTTACAATGCCACCACTGGTTGGGACCCCGTTACCGGTTGGGGTTCACCGAACGCTACCACACTGTTCACGGATATTATTCAGAACAGACAGCATTGATTAGCATGAAATAAAGTTGCAATAGCAACAACAGAAGCGGTATCTGGCGCTGCCAGATACCGCTTCTGTTGTTGCTATTGCAACTTTATCCTACCGCATAACTAAAAAAATTTGTGAACTGAAATTGTTGACATCTATCTATTACTCTACTATAATTTACGTGTGTGTTGTTGCGGCTGTCGAAAAAAGGATGGTTCCCCATGCTTTCTGAGATAATTCATGTAATACAGTCGTTTCAAGTGTTTCTGTATGTCGTCCTTTTCTTGATTATTGTTGCTCTTGTTGCAATCGTTGTTGTTCTTTTGCGTAACGTGCAACGCTTGCAATCTCGCCAGCAGGTGCAGCCTCTGTTTGTTGCGCCGCGACCTCAGAATGTAAATGCACCGGTAATCTATGCGTCTGCGCCTGGTTTCCAACGCGAAATGGGGCAACCAACGCCCCGACCACTACCACCTCAACAAGCACCTATACCTGTTGCACCTCCGCTTCCTGTGAAGCCACCTGCAGGTGATTTGCTGGACAATACACAATGGCTTGCGCTGGTGGAAGATTGCATAGAGATATTTGCTGAGTTGGACCGAAATTATGCCAGCTTTGATGCGTCGAGGCAGGCATTAGCTCGCCACGTATCACTACGAATTGAAGAGATTCTGGGGCGTTCAGGAGTAACCATTATTCAAGGCGAGACGACATTTGAGAGGCATCGCCATCAGCCTGAAGACGCCACTATGAGCGTCGCTCCTGACACTCCTATTGTTGAAACACTCAGCCCTGGTTTCGCGGTTGGTTCTCGAATTTTGCGTCGTGCCCGCGTTCGTCTATCATAAACAGCGTTTTCATCCTTACCGGTCTGGTTCTTGTGCCAACCAGTTTTAGCTTTGTAGATGTTCGTTCACGTATGCTGTGTGAAGTTACGTTGCAATTGAGGGAGGCTTTGCATGAACACTGACAATATTATTGGCGATCAAATAGAGGTTGTACGTAAAGAAACCTTAACTGTCCTTGATAGATTGAAAGAAAAAGCGCACGAATATAGCCTTGCTCAGCCACCTGCTGTGTTGGAAGAATATCGCGGCAAACTGGAGGAGAATAACTACAATGTGCTGGTGGTAGGCGAGATGAAGCATGGCAAAAGCAGCCTCATTAATGCTGTTATAGGACGCGATATTTTGCCCATAAATGTAGATATTGCTACCAGCACGGTCTTTCGTGTAAGGAATGTGCGACCCGAGGCGTATCGTATCCGTTTCGAGGACAACTCGGTGCGTGCTATTACGCTCGCTGATTTGCCTCGTTATGGTTCGCAGCAAGTGATAGATGTCCAGGGGGCAATATCGCTCGGTCAATTGTCGCGCTGGATTGAGGTGGATGTACCCGCGGAATTTTTGCCCGAAAATATGAATATTCTGGATACGCCAGGACTGGGTTCGCTCTATACTGACCACGCGATGATTACATTGCGCTTTATTCCTCAGGCAGATGCGGTCATTTTCGTCCTCGATTCAGAGAAACCAATGGTCAAGCCAGAGCTTGATTATGTTGAACACATCCTGAAATATACCAGCAATATCTTCTTTATTCAGACAAAA
>DATGJV010000592.1:0-2354 GCA_035295005.1 Ktedonobacteraceae bacterium
CAAAGGGAACCATGACAGAGCGCAACCCCTCGGAGGCATACGTCAATGGATTGAAGAGTGTGATGATCTGAAGCGCCTTGATCGAGCTGATGGTACTCCAGGAATAATACACACAACCGGTATACAGGGTCGCGCTGAAAATCAACGTGAAGAGCAAGTATATTTTATCTGCTGGCAGTGCCGCGCCTATCACCAGACCCAGCGCCGCACTGGACAGGGCGTAAAGCAGCATAATACCGATAAGAGGAACAAGAGCATCTGTCCGTACCTGGTACTGGCTGCCCAAAATCCAGTAAGCCAGAGGGAAGGTGATTGCTCCCGCGACCAGCGCACGTATCGCGGAAAAAACGACCTTTTCTATAGCAACCAGGCTCACTGGAAGCGGGGCGAGCAGGCGATCATCAATCTCATGACTGTCGTTCAGGTCTACCATCAGCGTGACTGTGATGCCCTGCAAGCTGGCGAGAAAAATGGTCAGGGCCACGATGCCAGGGAAAAACACCGTCGGATACATTTGTTGCATCAATCCGGAGCCTGGCAAGACTCGGCCAAAAATTAAGAGGAAACAGAACGGCTGCACCAGCACTTGCAATAAAAATGGGATAAACTCACGCCCGGTGACCATGATATCACGACGCAACGTGTGCCAGAAAGCAGTGAATATAACAGAGAAGCGATTCCTCGAACGTGAGGCCGTGCCAGGTATTCGTTCTGTATGCGAAGGAGATGTGGTAATGGCCTTCATGAGCGTAAGTTCCTTCCTGTCAGGTAAATGAACACGTCTTCCAGGCTGGGGCGTGCAAGGTGCAAATCACGAAGTTCACCGTTCCACTCGGTGATGACGCTGACCGCCCGCGAAATGAGTGCGGATGTATCTTCCGCATAGAAACGGAAGACGCAGAGATCGGACTCGCTCTCTGTTTCCTTCGGTGCGGGAATCTCTTCTACCCTGGTGACGCCAGGAAGCAAGCTAAAAGCGTGTTGCAGTTGAGACGTAACAGGTGAATGTACAGGTACCTCAACCTCGCTCCGTCCCACGGTTGCCAGGACATGTTCCGGGAGACTGATGCGTAATTCGAGCGTCGTTCCGCCAGGAATCAGTTTCTCCAGTGCAGCAGGTGTATCGCAGACGAGAACGTGTCCGTGATCCATAATCGCAATGCGGTCGCACAGGCGGCCCGCCTCTTCCATATCATGGGTTGTGAGCAGAACGGTGATGCCGCGCTCTTGCAGGGCAAGAATGCGCTCCCAGAGGAAGAGCCGTGACTGGGGATCGAGATTATTGGTAGGCTCGTCAAGAAAAAGGACATCCGGTGTATGCATTAAGGCACGGGCAATCATGATGCGCTGGGTCATGCCTCCTGAGTAGCGGCGCACTATCTCTTTGCTGCGGTCGGTGAGGCCAAACTCCGCGAGCAGCGCGTCGGCGCGAGCATGACGTTCCGCCGCCGGTACCCCGTGATAGCTGGCATGAAAGGTCAGAATCTCACGGGCTTTCAAGTGCTGATCAAGGTTACTCTTCTGCGGAACCACGGAGATGCGCTGCTTGACACCGATAGGGTCGTGAGCAACATCAATGTCCATAATACGAGCGGTACCGGCAGTGGGAACAACACTGGTGGTTAAGATACCAATCGTGGTTGTCTTACCGGCACCATTTGGCCCCAGCAAACCAAAAATCTCGCCCCGCTGGACGGTAAAGGAAACGCCGTCTACCGCATTGGCCGTAGCCTTCGCATAGCGTTTGACCAGGTTACAAACTTTGATAGCAGGAGGATTTTGTGGCGTAGATACCATCAAATAGAACCTCTCTTTCCCTTCTACAAAGAAACAGTGCTTGCTCCCAGCGCCGCTAAGCGTCGCTCATGGAAGCTTTCTGGGACGCGAGACCGCGCTTTTAACTGCTGACGACATCCTTGCGCAATGGATCACGTTCGCCTTTTGCTACAGCAAGGGCTAGCGCGATAGAGCGTGCTTCGATTATTTCCTTATCATAGTCAAGAGTGGCTACATGATTGCTGCGCTCAAGCACAATATGTTCGACAGGTCCTGATACTTCATCGAACCACTGTAAACTCCCATCCATCTGGAACTCCGGGCTGAGCTTACTCGTAAATGCGAGAACGGGGCAACGAACCTCACCGAAGCGCTGGCATAGTTCCGCCCGTGGACCCTTCAATGACATCAGAGGTGCGATGGGGGTCAACTCGTAGGTAATCACGGCAGGGGCATTGGGGTCTTCTATGCTTTTCCCGCTCCACCAGGGGAAATATTTCCGGTTGGCTTTGATGAGTTCATCCACGAAATCAAAATTCCAGTGCTTCGGTGCCTTGAAAAAGCCGTTGACTACTGCT
>DATGJV010000593.1:0-4246 GCA_035295005.1 Ktedonobacteraceae bacterium
CAGCAATGGCTTCCAGAGCATTACTCACCCCTTCAGCGGAGTGACCGCCAACAACACCCGGTGGCAACTGGGCAAGGTCTTCGGGGGTTAACCGATAGCTTTCCAGCAATAACGCCGGATCGCCCAACGGCTCGGTTCCTAACGGGTCAAGATGAGCGCCCAGGTGCCCCCGCGAACGAATAGCGTGCGCCAGTGCTGATGCCGCCACCACTTTATCTACCTGGTATGGAGAAGGGGCGCTGGCCCCATTTGTGTCTACAGGCACTGTTGTGCCAGTGGGTGACCATTGTTCGAAAATGCCTCGTGTTGCCGCGTCAACCGACTGCGGGTCCTGCTGATAGCGGTCGTATAATTCGAGAACATAGCCCGCGTTGGGTCCATAAAATGTTTCTAAATCGTACACAGATGTATCCTTTTTATGTTGTATTAAGTTGCTTTATCTGGAAGCTGGAGAAACCCCATCACCTCTGCACATATCTATTGTATTTTATCATTTTTTGTGCTATCATAGCGAAACGATATCTGATTCGTCTGAATATGGCATTCTGGCTTTCAGCTATCTATTAAGTAGATGGCAATGACGAAGCGAGTAGGCAGCATCACTTGTTCTAGAGAGTCCGGGTTGGTGAAACCGGATACAAGGAGCTTACCGAAAATCACTTCTGAGCCGCCCGGTAGAAATGAAAGTAGACCTGGCCGGAACCTTCCCGTTACCATGAAGGCAGCAAACTTACACGTATAGAACACAATCAAAGGTTGCTGTAACCGAGTGAGTTATGCTCTTTGTTATGATGAGAGTATGACTAATAAGGGTGGTACCACGGGAGTTCCCTCTCGTCCCTCAGTTGGACGAGGGGATTTTTTTTGAACAAGATGACACAGCAATATTCTGAGAGCAGGAGTACGAAGCAGTATGAAAACAAAATTGCTCTATCACGAAAATAGCTTTACTTATGAATGCAGCGCCAGGGTTGTCGCCGCCGAAGGTGACGAAATTGCGCTGGACGCAACAGTGTTTTATCCCGGCGGCGGCGGTCAAATGGCGGATAGAGGTAGTATCTCATGGGATAACCAGCAGACCGAAGCCAACGTTATAGCTATGAATAAGCGTGGTGATACGGTCTGGCATACCATTGATTGCATGGCACCAGCCGTCGGCACCGAAGTTGTCTGTACGATTGATTGGGATTTCCGCTATCGCATGATGCGCACCCATACGGCTCTTCATATCCTTTGTGGCACTATCTGGCGTGAATTTGGTGTGCAGGTCACCGGCGGCCAGATGTACCCCGACCGGGCACGTATGGATTTCGCCATGGAAAATTTGAATAAAGAACGCATTGCTTATATCGAAGAGAAGATTAACGAAGCGATCGAGGCAGATTATCCTATTCGGGTCTATACGCTGCCACGCGAGAAGGCTTTCGCCATTCCCGATCTGATTCGCACCAAGATTAATTTGCTGCCACCAGAGATGGAGGAAATACGCATCGTCGAAATCGTCGGACTCGACCTGCAAGCTGATGGCGGGACGCACGTCCATCATACAAAGGAAGTTGGCGGCATCATGATTACAAAGACAGAAAACAAGGGTAAGATCAACAAACGGTTGGAAATCACCCTGATTGATAAATAAGTATCGAGAAATTGTACCTTTTAGCACATCTATCATCAGTGGTTGCTCTCGTCGAATGAGGAGGAACAAGTGTCAGTGACAACAAGTGTTTTTAAGCCGGTTACAGCAGCAGACCGTGTAGACTACCCTACCCTGGAAAACACTATCCAGCGATGGTGGGATGAACAGGGAGTGCGACAACAATACCTGCAACGCAACGACCACAGCGATAAACAATATTCATTCCTGGACGGCCCCATCACCGCCAATAATGCAATGGGCGTTCACCATGCCTGGGGACGCACCTACAAAGACCTGTATCAGCGTTTCAAGACAATGCAGGGGTATAAACAACGCTACCAGAACGGCTTCGACTGTCAGGGGCTATGGGTTGAGGTCGAGGTCGAAAAAGAGCTTGGCTTTACCAACAAACGGGAAATCGAGGAGTACGGCATAGATGCGTTTGTACAACTCTGTAAAGAGCGCGTCTTCAAATTTGCGAACATCCAGACCGAACAATCTATCCGCCTGGGCTACTGGATGGACTGGGGCAACGACTATTACACGCTCTCGGATGAGAACAACTATACCATCTGGTCATTCCTGAAGAAGTGCAATGAGCGTGGCCTCATCTACAAAGGACACGACGTGATGACCTGGTGTCCACGCTGCGCCACCGGCATCTCGAATATGGAGATAGAGTCAGAGGGATATAAGGAAGTCACACACCTCAGCCTCTATGTACGTCTGCCACTGGTAGACCGACCGCATGAATACCTGCTGGTCTGGACAACCACGCCCTGGACACTCGCTGCCAACGTGGCTGCCGCAGTTAATCCCGACCTGCCCTATGTTAAAGTTGAGCAGGATGGTGAATTCTACTACATCGCCGAAGAACTTTTGCCTGTCCTCAAGGCTCTCAAGGGACGCGACAAGGGCGACTACCATGTCGTAGAGACACTCAAGGGCAGCGACATGGTAGGTTGGAGCTTTCGCGGTCCTTTCGATGAGCTACCAGCGGAACAAAACGTCGTGCATACCGTCGTGCCGTGGAAAGATGTCAGTTCCACAGAAGGAACCGGCATCGTGCATATCGCTCCCGGTTGTGGCCGCGAAGACTTTGGTCTCTCAAAAGAGTTCAATCTGAACGTCGTTGCGCCGGTAGATGAATTCGGTGTCTATATTGACGGGTTCGACTGGCTCACCGGGCAGAATGCCGCCGGGGTGGGACAGCAAATAGCCGAAAACCTGACACATAAGGGTTTGCTCTACCGTCCTCAAAACTACAAACACCGCTATCCTACCTGCTGGCGCTGTAAGACGGAACTCATCTTCCGCCTCGTGGACGAGTGGTTCATCTCAATGGAGCAATTGCGTTACGAAATCATGGATGTGGTGAAGCAAATCACATGGATACCAGACTTTGGACTGGAGCGCGAGCTTGACTGGTTGCGCAATATGGATGACTGGATGATCTCCAAGAAACGCTACTGGGGCCTTGCGCTGCCCATCTACGATTGCCCACAATGTGGCACCTTCGAGATAATCGGCAGCGAACACGAACTGAAAGAGCGTGCAGTCTCTGGCTGGGAAGAGTTCGAGGGTCATACTCCGCATCGTCCGTGGGTTGACGCCGTTACTATCACGTGTTCAAAGTGCGGCGCTGAGGTTTCACGCATCAAAGATGTGGGGAATCCCTGGCTTGATGCCGGTATCGTACCGTATTCGACACTGCACTATCGCACCGATCCTGCCTACTGGCAGCAGTGGTTCCCGGCAGACTTTGTGACCGAGTCGTTCCCAGGCCAGTTCAAAAACTGGTTCTACTCGATGCTGGTCATGAGTACGGTGCTGGAAAACACGCCGCCGTTCCAGACGCTCTTCGGGTATGCAACACTCATGGCTGAGGATGGTACGCCTATGCATAAATCGAAAGGCAACATGGTTGTCTTCGATGATGCCGCCGAACGGGTCGGTTCCGATACCATGCGCTGGCTCTTTGCCAATCATGTTCCTGAGCAAAATCTGAACTTCCCGCGTATCCCCTCGGCGGACGATATGGAACATTCAGCCGAGACCGGTCTGCCTGTGCGACTCAGTGAGAAGTGGATGCTGGTACGCAGGACGCTCGATAAAATCTGGAATGTCTACTGGTTCTTTGTGACCTATGCCAATATTGACAACTTTGACCCGACACAGCATTCGTTGCCAGTCGCAGAGCGCGGTGAACTCGACCGCTGGATACTCTCCGAGCTACAGCAGACTGTCCGCGATGTTACGAATGGTCTTGAACAGTACGATACTGTAAAGCCTTCGTCGGCAATGCAAGACTTTCTGGACGACCTGTCCAACTGGTACCTGCGCCGTAGCCGCGAACGCATCTGGAAATCAGAAATGGACGATGACAAGAAGGGCGCGTACCTGACACTCTACGAGTGCCTGACCACACTCGTGACATTGATGGCTCCCTTCATACCGTTCACGGCAGAGGAACTCTATCAGAACCTCGTGCGCAATGTCAACGAGAAGGCACCGCTCAGTGTTCACCTGTGCGATTGGCCGACCGTGCAGGAAGACTTGATAGATGAGCAATTAACGAACGAGACGCATCTTGTGATGCGCGTCGTTGGT
>DATGJV010000594.1:0-2514 GCA_035295005.1 Ktedonobacteraceae bacterium
AAAGAGGCGCATGTACGCAGCGTTGCCAAGATATTTCATAAGCCGAACCCCGCGAAAGTTGCCAAACTACGTGCCATGCTTGCTCGTCCACCAGATGATCCAACTCGTGAGCATCATATCTCTATTGCGTGGCCCACAAAACTTATTCTGAATGAACAGAGGAAGTGTATTGGTTTTGTTATGCCATATATTGAACGGTCTAAAAGCTTTCCTCTGCTCAAAATTTATAATCCACGGGACAGGCAACGCATGAATCTGAGCTATACCTGGGAATACCTGTTGTCTATGGCACACAATCTCGCGTATTTGCTTGAAGAACTTCATTTAAAGGGGTATGTTGTTGGAGACCTGAATGAGAGCAATATTTTAGTGACGCCGGAGGCTGCGGTAACGTTGATAGACTGCGACTCTATTCAGGTGCCAAAGGAATTACAATGGTGGGAACGGCTCATATTCTGGCGGCGGCCATGTTTTCGCTGCACTGTCGGTAAACCTGAGTATACAGCACCGGAACTACAGGGCTACAGTTTCAGCGAGGTGAATCGTAAACCCGACCATGACAATTATGCGCTGGCAGTAATCATTTTTTTGCTGTTAATGGAGGGTCGTCATCCATATGCAGGGGTATGGAAAGGGCAAGGGGAACCTCCCACACAGGAGCAGAGTATGCGTGCCAGAGATTTCCCCTATGGGGCTTCTCACATGCTCACACCGGCCAAACGTGCATTGCCACTGGATACGTTGCCGCCGCCTGTACAAAAACTAATGCTCCAATGTTTCGACCGCCGCCCCTGGTTTCTTTTCTTGCGGAAGCGACCTGCAGCACACAGATGGAAACAGGCGCTTGAAAGTTCGGAAGATATGCTGGTGCATTGCAGTATAAATTATTCCCATGTCTACAGTGGACATCTTGAGACCTGTCCCTGGTGCTGGCGCATACAACAGGGGCTGCCAGACCCATTCCCGCCAGGGCACGGACAGCAGCCAACTCAAGTATCACCCCAGAGGAGCATGCCACGCGGGCTACGCCGTTTTTTCTCCACGCTTGCACGATATTGCTTGATCCCGCTCACTCTGACTTTCTACGCAATAGAATTTTATTACTGGCCTCGTTACAATCACTGGCTGACCCACGTTATATGGGAGGTAGCCGGTATATTCTGGCTTCTCTTACTGTTAATGCCGGTTGCCATCTATTTTGCGCTTGCCAGGAGGATCAAAAGTTTCTAGTGGACTGTCAACCTTGATTTGAAGGAAGGAGAAGGAATGGGATATCCTTGAAAGTGCATTTTCTGAAAAAGATCACAGACAAGGAGATACCCATGAAAAAGATTACCATCAAATTAAGCAAAGAGCAACGTGTGAGCTTGCAGCATCTCATCACAACGGGAACCGGCGCAGCGCGAAAGATCATGCATGCCCACATCTTGCTCAAAGCCGATAGTAGCGAGCAGGGACCGGACTGGTCGGACACCGAGATACAAGCGGCACTGGGCGTGGGAAAGGCAACGATCTGGCGTGTGCGTCAGCGCTTTGTGGACCACGGGCTTGACGATGCGCTCAATCGGCGTCCCCAACCAGAGCGCCCCGACAAGCGCATCCTGGATGGAGAGAAGGAGGCCCATCTGATCGCCTTGACGTGTGGCGAGAAGCCCGACGGAGAAGGACGATGGAGCTTACGTTTGTTAGCGCAGAGACTGGTCAAAGTGGGCGAAGTAGATGCGGTGAGCCATGAAACGGTGCGGCACGTGCTAAAAAAAACAAACTCAAGCCCTGGCTCAAAGAGCAGTGGTGTATCGCTCCTAAAGCCAATGCGGAGTTTGTCGCTTGCATGGAAGATGTGTTGGCCGTCTATGTCCGGGCTTACGACCCGCAGTATCCTCAGGTCTGCATGGATGAAGTGAGCAAACAACTGCTCAGCGATACGCGACCGCCGCGACCGGTAGCACCAGGGTCTGCTGAACAGCAGGATTTCGAGTACGAACGGCATGGAGTGTGCAACATCTTTCTGGCCTGTGAGCCGTTAGCGGGCAAGCGGTATACACAAGTGACCGTGCGCCGCACCAAAGTGGACTGGGCGTTGTTCATGCGGGAGTTGGTGGATGTTCATTATCCCCAGGCAAAGAAGATCGTGCTGGTCATGGATAATTTGAATACGCATACCCCGGCAGCCTTCTATGAAGCGTTCCCGCCAGCAGAGGCCCGGCGTCTGGTGGAAAAGCTGGAAATCCATCACACGCCCAAACATGGCAGTTGGTTAAATATGGCCGAGATTGAATTGAGTGTGCTGAGCCAGCATCCCTTGAGTCAGCGTATCGGGGAGCAAGCCGCACTGCACCAGCAAGTCGAAGCCTGGCAACAGCGACGCAACCAACAAGCTATCACGGTGGATTGGCGCTTTACGACGGCTGATGCTCGTATCAAGCTCAAACATCTCTACCCTTCACTTGAAGGTTGACAGTCCAGTAGAGACTAAATGTTAAAAATGTACCATCATCTTCGACATGCCCTTTG
>DATGJV010000595.1:0-7187 GCA_035295005.1 Ktedonobacteraceae bacterium
CGCCAAGTACACCGGCTGGCGGATTGTAGTTGATGTACACGTCAACCAGCGTCTGATTGGCTTCCATAGACTGGAATGTGACTGCTCCATTATTCTCCAGGCCATTAACCGAGTGCCACCCGATCTGACGATCCTCTATCCAGTTGTCATTGACTGCGTCCCACTCGTGCTGTCCAACTGCCTGGGCAACCCAGTGACTGCGCTGGTTATCGTAGTAGGTCACTTCTTTGACAAAGCTCATAAATTTAGGAAAATCGTTAAAATGGGTGAATAGCCCATAAACTTGATGAATAGGAGCATTAACGGTTACCGACGCATGATGTTGCGCTAAACCTTGATTATTTACCATCGTTTTTTCTCCTTTCGGTAAAGAACAGAATGTACCTGTTACACTTTACAGGCACGTTCCCCTCATCTCTTTGGTTTCAAGTACTGTAGCTTTCACCTCTGAACGAGATGCTATCAACGTAGGGTATCTACCCGACAAAAAATCAGGCAGTTACCTGATTCCTGTACCCTTGCACCTTCCTCTATAGTATGCCTATAGTATGGAATAGAATAGGGAATAATGTTCAGCTCTTGCTCTGGATAGCGGCACCATTCCTATCTGCATTGCAGAAAATACCTGTTAGTACCATTTAAAGCGTGCATAGGGCCTATCACAGAATAGAGAGCTATACTATGAACAGTTAATGAGAGGATGTAATAGTATGAGTAAGAACCGGCTACGTTTGTTGGCGGTCATAGTTGGTAGCCTTGCGTTGGGCAGTATTTTGCTAGCGGCCTGTACACGTCCCGGCACCAGTCCAGTTGCTAGCACAACCCCAGGAAGCAGCAATGGCGGAGGTGGCAACACAACGGTAAAAATGGGACTTACCACCTTTGAGCAGACTTCTATCACCATACCCAAAGGTGCGATGCTCACACTTGAAGACACTCAAGCGGTACCCCATATCATTCAAAATGGGTCATGGGTCAACGGAACCGCCAAACCAGCGAAAGAGACGGGTGCCCCAACAGTTGACCAGAGCTTTAGTGGCAACGACACGCATCAAGTCGGGCCTTTCAATACGGCTGGGACATTCCATCTGTATTGCACCATTCACTCAGGGATGGATCTGACAGTGATAGTCTCAAATGGCAGTAGCAGCGGAAGTGGCAATACCGGCGGCAACAATGGATCAACGGTAAAGTTGGGATTGACTACGTTCGAGCAAACTAGCGTCACTATCTCAAAGGGTTCGATGCTCACGCTTGTGGACACGCAGGCGGTACCACACATCATTCAGAATGGGTCGTGGGTCAATGGAGCGGCTAAGCCCTCAAAGGAGACGGGTGCGCCGACAGTTAATCAGAGTTTTAGCGGCAACGATACCCACCAGATCGGACCTTTTAATACGGCTGGAACATTCCACCTGTATTGTACTATTCACCAGGGAATGAACCTGACAGTAATAGTCACCGGTTAATCCTGGTTCGACTAACAATTCGCTCTTTGTTCAATAAACTGGTAGTGGGTATCTCTTGTAGGTGGTAAAATCTGTAAGAGGTACCTGCGTCAACTTCACCGATAGGAAAGTTGGCTACTTGATTTGGCTTTTTTGGGCATCTACTGTAAGATAAACACAGGTACAAAGTATGGAAGTTACGAAGTATAGATAATGGGGTTAGAGAATGTAACCAATCCTATCGAATTAACGTATAGGATTATGAGAGATGAAACGTTTTCAGGTAGAGACGCTGCTTATTCAGCAAGGAAAAGTAACTTCAAGACTGTGGATAACGTGAAACAGAACGTTTTCAGCAGGAAGCGCGTTTTAGGTCCTGGTATTGTACCATTTATAATAGATTGTCTCGTCGAGATGTTGTCGAACCTTTTAGCATGAAGAGGTAACTGACATGGCAGCTGCAACCATTGACATCAAACTGAACCGCGCTTTAGAATTAGTCGGCGGCGCAATTGATCCTGAAATCGAAGAGTCTTACGAATCGTTAGAAGAGCGCATTCTGGCTCAGGCTTTGGAAAACGTGGAACTCGCCGAGCGACGCTTACGCGAGATTCAAAAGCTGGTGGGCGACTTTGAAGAGGTACTGGTCTGATTTTTCCTGTTAAGCTTACAACATGTGCTTACAGGTGGAAGTTTGCCTTTTCTGCAATCTCACCGGTTTTATATCTATTATTTTTTCATTCAAGCCATTCTGTGCCACTCATTTTACCAGACAAGTCAGCAAGGTCACAGCCTTGCTGTGCCTCATTCATGCATTCATGCCAAACAATAGGAGCGGATTTCGCTGGCAGTAATTCTATCTGGCAACTCAAACTCCTGAAAACTTGTGCATCTTCATGATTATCCTCCTGTATTGGCTTTCCCTCTTTGAAATTATGTAACCAATTGAAAATTATGTAACTTGTTTTTTATATCAGGTTACATAAATACACACAATGGTTGTGTATCTTTTTCTCTCTATGTTCCGTGTAGAGTGGAGAATGTGCAAGGCAACCGTCCAGGCAAGCACCTGCTGGTTCCTTTGTATATCTGTAATATACAAAAGAACGCACATGCTACCAGATAATAAACGCTTCGTGCGAGCTAACCTGAAGTACATGGAAAGGCGTGCGAGAGAAGATGGGTGTAGCCAGGCGCGGTAGTCCTTGTTTGTCAACTCGTAAGCACTCGAAGGAGGAAATTCATGACAACAACCAACCGATCAATCGTAGCGGGTGTATTCTCGAATGAAAAGAACGCCCAGCAGGCAATGAGTGATCTGCAGAATGCGGGATTTACCAATGATCAGATTCGCTATTCGGTTCATCAAGGGGGTTCTGGGATTCTCGACTCCTTGCAAAATCTTGGCTTTGGTCAAGATGAAGCGAACTACTACAATAACGAATTCATGGCAGGTCGCACTGTTGTTACTGTTAATTCGCAAGACCGGCGTGATGAAGCATACGATATCTTGATGCGCAATGGCGCATATGATATGAACAGTGCCGGTAATCAAACTGGTAATTATGCAAACACAACGCAGACTGACACGAATGCGACAGTGGGTCAAAAGGTACAGCTACGCGAGGAACAGTTGCAGGCAACTAAGGAGCGTGTTCAGGCTGGTGAGGTCAATATTCGCAAGAATGTTGTTTCCGAAGAGCAGACGGTCAATGTGCCAGTGAACCGCGAAGAGGTATATGTCGAGCGTCGCCCTGTGGATACAGCGGTACCATCCGATACTCCGATAGGCCAGGGAGAAGAGGTCACACGTATTCCTGTCAGCGAAGAGCAGGTGCAGGTGTCGAAACAACCAATCGTAACTGAAGAAATCATCATTGAGCGTTATCCTGCACCCAATCAAATGGCAGGTACGGGTACTACCCATACGGGTGAAAGCATTCAGGACGGTTCAGGGAATGAAGGTACGATTGTTCCGCTCGCTGTGGGTGAAGCAATGACCATTTTCTTGCGCGAGGAACAGGTGCATATTGAGAAAGTTCCGGTGTTCGTTGAACAGGTTACGCTGACGAAAAGAGTTATTCAGGAAATGCGTCCCATTCACGAAATGGTGCGCAAGGAACAGGTCCATATTGAACCACTGGGAAATGTAACGGTTCATGATGATAGAGAGGGAAACACATCAGACACATAATGGTTGGGTTACAATGTGTATCTCCCTCGTTGATTGGTACGAATTGTTGTCCTATTTGGATCACCCCTGTAGAGACATTTCCACCTCGTCTAATAAAAGACCCTCCTCGTAGATTCGACGAATCACATCTTCAATTTCCGGCTCCTGGAATGTTACATCACGTAAGCGATAACGCGCACCCAGCCAGGCAATCAATTCATGCGCGGGAAGAGCATCTTTGCCGAAGCTCAACCAGACACGCGGTACCTCGGTACGTATGTGATGAACTCCTTGAGGCAAACCTTCCAGCACAGGTTGTCCTTGTGCGTCGCGTGACAACGAGGCGAACTCCGCCGGTTCCAGCACCGCTACAAGTGTACGTTCGCCACCAAAACGCTCGCGAATACTGGCTACCGAGCCGTCGTAAAGCTTACGCCCGTGGTCAATAATGAGCATACGGGGACAGAGCATCTCTACATCATCCATATCATGCGTGGTAAGCAGAATGGTGACACCGCGTTCGGCATTAATAGACAGCAGAAATTCGCGAATACGCGCCTTCGCCACAACGTCCAGGCCGATTGTCGGCTCGTCGAGGTAGAGCAGTTCCGGTTCGTGGAGGAGTGCTGCGACAAGATCGCCTCGCATACGCTGGCCCAACGAGAGCTGGCGCACGGGTGTATCTATAAACTCATCAAGGTCAAGCATGGTGCGTAGCTGCGCGAGGTTCGCATTATGACGATCCTCCGGTACTTTATAAAGGTATCGTAACAGATGCAGCGAGTCAATAAGCGGCAAATCCCACCAGAGTTGCGAACGCTGCCCAAAAACAACGCCGATACGTGAAGCCAATTGCCGCCTCTGGCTCGTCGGATTCAACCCCGCGACGCGCATGGTGCCGCTGCTCGGCACAAGAATACCAGTAAGCATTTTGATGCTGGTACTTTTCCCTGCGCCGTTCGGGCCAACCAGACCAATCATTTCTCCCGGTTCCACATGCAGCATCAGGTCGTGTACGGCATGGACAACCCGCACCTCCGGGTCTACTACACTGCGCAACCCGCCCAGTAAGCCTGGTCGCCGTTTCGCCACCCGAAACGTTTTACTTAGCCCCGAGGCTTCTATCATTGCCATAAGAATATACTCCTTCTTTGCGCTATCTTAACAATTCCAGAGATTTCCAGGGTACCCGCAAGGGATACCCTTACTATATCGTTAGAATTCCAGGGTACCCGCAAGGGATACCCCTACTATATCGCCTATGTATTACTCATCAACTACCCGTGCTTTGATAGCGGCGCACGCCAAAGCGCCAGATGCAGCCTGATACAGATGCGAAGGCACACGCGATAAGTGGTGCCGCAAAAGCAATCTCGCCGGGTATGCCAAACGGCAATGGGCGTCCCAGAACGTAGCAGGTTGGCACATAGGAACCAAAGGCCAGAGGTACAACAAACAGAAAGATGCGCTGCATCAATTGATTATAAATGCTGAGCGGGTAGCTCAGCATTTCGCGCCCTCCATAGGTCAACATATTGAGCAGTTCCGTCGTCTCGATTGTCCAGAAACAGATTGTCGCACCCAGTAACATGATCGAGAGAAAGATGATCGAGCCGCTGGCAATACCAATCAGGAGAACGATTACCTTCGTCAACGACCATTGCAAGCCAGGCAGAAGGTGCAGGGCAAGGAGAATTATTCCACACCCCTCACTAATGCGCCCCAACCTTCGGAGGCGGAAATCGCTGCCAGCCACCTGTGTAAACGCCCCGACTGGGCGCAGTAGGACGCGATCAAACTCACCCAGGCGAATAGTATCCGCGAAGTTATCAATACCTGCTCCCAGCATCTCCGCGAACCCAAAGCTGATGGACATCACTCCGGTAAGCAGAGCAACTTCTCCAATTTTCCAGCCCAACAATGTAGGGAATGGGCCGAAATACAGGATGACCGCCAGAAATTCCCCACTCGTCACAGCAAAGTACGTAACGATATCTATCACCACATTTATCTTATATTGCATCTGTGCGCGTATCTGTATACCTATCAGGCGGCGATAGAGCCGCACATCACTGATTACCTGTTCAACCATAGCAGTATGTTCCTTTCGCCATTACCCACCCTGTACGATAACTCGACGTGCCGCAACGGTGGTTAATGCTCGCACTCCCAGTGTTAAGAGAGTACCCCATGCAATTTGTAAAAACAGATCGAAGAGTAATGTCGTTGTCGGCAAATTCCCGACAAACATTTGCGTCGGAATATTCATGAAGGCGTTGAACGGAAGCCAGGTAACAATCGCAAGTAGCCACGACGGGAAAAAGAGCAGTGGTACATAACTGCCGGTCAGAAATTGTGCCAGCGTGAGACCCAGCGTATACATGGCACGCGCCTCCACCACCCAGAAAGCGGTGAGATTAAAGAGGTATCGGTAGGCGATGCCGACAAACGTACTCAGCGTGATGCTGAGCGCGAAGACAAGCCATTGCTGCACATTCGAGGGTATGCCAATGCCAAAAAGAAGTATGCCAGCAAGGTAAATCGGCAAGCCGCGCAGCAACAGGTAATAGGCGCTGCGTCCAAACTCACGACTGAACCAGTACCAGTAGAAATCACATGGTTTGCTCAGGTCTGAGACAACCGCTCCTGTGCGAATAGTAAGCATCAGGTCGTACCAGCCGAAAGGTACCACGACCATGAGCAGAGCCTGCTCCAGCCAGGTATAGCGCAGCGTATCTGTCACGTTATACCCGGCAGCGATTGGTCGCGCATGATAGAGCGCGATAATCACATAGCTAAAAACAACGCCAAAGAAGATGTTTGTCAGTAGACCAGCCAGATTGGCCCAGCGATAGATGAGTTGCCGTCGAAACGAGGTTCGGGCCACCTCGATGTAAAAGCGTAGCACAAGTCACCTCCAATCCCGGATTCACATGGGAAAATCGCTCATATGAGCATTTTGCACAACACAAAAACCCAGCAACCCGCCCACATAGGGGGGTACTGGTTCACTATGCTCTTTTCGCGGACATGCAGTTACGCGGGATATCCAGATACCCTGGCGTATACCCCGTATCCGCGATTCTCTATTATGACGGAGTAGACGGACTTTTTTGCCTACTCACCCATTTTACAGAACAGCATTAGGAGTTATACCACACTTTGCGAATGCTGTCAAAAGTGCTATATGAAAATCTGAAAGAAATTGCTGATTCACAAAACAGGCAACATACCTGAGTTCAGTATTGGCTGCCACTTTCGCGCTATACGCCGCGATTCAGGTTTATTTCAGGTCACGATGATATGCTTCAAAACGAAGACAACACCGTTGACAATTTTGATTGATTGAGGGAGGAAACGACCGTGAAGATTCGATCACGCTTCTGGCTTATCGCCCTGAGTGGGCTACTTATGATACTAACCGCCTGTCAGGTACAAAGTTTTCCCGGCGGCACGGCTTCCGTGGCTTCTGTGCCTGCTGGAGAAAGCCTGTACATCATTGATGGGTACAGTTCGACGAACAACAGTAGCGCCGGGCAACGCATCGTCGCGTTTCAGCCGACTAA